>JAGBOP010000046.1 GCA_017633835.1 bacterium | reverse complement strand
GTTCCAAGTTCTCCACCACTATAACCAAAATAATTACCTAAATTTAATAATGCAGCATAACTATGACCTGCAAAATAACTAAAGTAATTTGTTCCTTTTGGTCATAATACTAAAGCAATATGTTCATTACTTCTAAAAACATTAAATGTATCTTGTACTGTTCCATAAGGTCCATAAATTCCTCAAGTTGGGTCTAAAGTAATTCATCCACCTAATTGTTCATCTCAAACTTGCATTCAAGCATGATCAATATATGAAAAACTAAAATAATTTGGTGGAGTATCACATCATCCAACTACTACTCTTGAAACTAATCCAGCCATCATGCACATTACAGAAGCTAAAGCAGCATAATTTCCACATACTCCTTGTAAGTGATTAAAAGTTTGAACAATTGTATGATAGTATGTATAACTATATGTATATACCATATTGTGAGTAACTCATTCATTAATTGCTACAGCTTTTTCATATGTACTTTCACAATGAGCAGTGATTTCCTTCACTTTTTGTCACATTGCAGCACTTGGAGTTAATCCATTACTTGCATTGAAATCATCTTCTAAAGTTCCATCACTATATCCAGTATAATTAGATACTAAACAAAAGTTTCTAGCAGCTCAACTACATCCACGACCATAATAACCACTTCAAAAACTACTTCCACCTGTTCATGTATTTGAATTTGGTGCATAAAAAGAATTCATATTTAAAGTAAAAGTATAATTATATCCATTACTATTATCACTATAATTTATTGGAATACAGTTACCATTAAAAATCGCTTTGTATAAATTATTTCCACTATCAGGATTAATTGTTAAAGTTAAAGTATTGTTAAAATTAGGATTGAATTTTAAATTTTGTAGTTCTTGTTCTATTTGTGTTGTGCAACTTGAAGTTGAAACTGCTTCATTAATATCAACTGTACTAGAAATTGTTTTATTTTGTGCATTAACATAAGTATCAGTTAAAGTCATTTGAATTGGATGAGTTTTAGGAATTATATTTGAATTTGGATTGTATCCAGAATTATATGATGATGTGTATGGATCATTGAAATTTGACATTGTAGAACTACTATTATTTCATAATTGGTAAGTTCCAGTATATCCATCTGGTAAGATTCCAAAATTTGCTCCATCAAATTGAAATAATAATCCAGAGTTAATTGGGTTTGCTCCCAATAAATAACCATTATATGCTAAACATCCTTCACAATCAACTTGGATTTTTGTTCCTAAAGTTAATGGTGAACTTACTGTTACTGGAATATTAAAATATCCTTGATTATTACTAATACCATAATAAGTTTGACCATCTATTGTAGCAATAACATCATGATTTGCTAATGCTGTTCCAGTTAAATTAAATGTGTTGCTTGTATCTTGTAAACAATTTATGTTTACATGTAAAACATTTTCATAAGGAATTAATCCTTGTTTAGTAATAACATAATAATTCATTTCATTATGTTGAGATAAATAACTATCTTTAAAACCTAAAGATAATCCACATTCACTTAATGTATTACCATTAATTTCATTTGCGGGTAAACCATTAGATAAAACACAATTTCCACCACTATTTCAAATACTATTTCCAATAGTATCTCTAATTCCGATTACATCACCATAATTAATCAATAATGAATCTTTAATATAATT
Source organism: bacterium (assembly GCA_017633835.1). Next base: position 462 of record JAGBOP010000046.1, on the reverse strand, counting down.
ATCATTATCATTTGAATAAAGTTCTTGTAATGTATCTGGATTATATAAATTTAATGTAAATTTACCATTATCATTATAAAAAGGATTTCTTCAATAAAAAGTTAAATTATTACTATTTGCTATAGTTTTAAAACCATATGCTTGATAAATAGTACTTCCACTATAACTAATAATTGCTGTATCTTGTAAACTAGCATTTGAAGTAAAAGGAACTGAAGCTGAAAAATCTGGTGAAGTTCTTCTTTGAGTAATACTGTTAGAATTACTTGGTTTATTAAAAACATAATCATCAGAACTTACAGCATTGTTATATAGATTTTGTACTTGTGGCATTCATGAAACAACTTGTCATCTATTTCCACCATATACATATCCATATACTGCTAGATTTTGAATAATATACTTCACACATCTAGCAAAATTACCCATGTTATTATTATTGTTAAAAGGAGCTAATGAAGC
>JAGBOP010000045.1 GCA_017633835.1 bacterium | reverse complement strand
TGCTGATATCGTTGTGGTCACACCTGTTCCCATTCCGAACACAGCAGTTAAGCACAATGGAGCCGATGGTAGCCATCATGGTAAGAGTAGGTAAGCGTCACGCAGTTAGAAATCTAAGGTTAAAGCCTTAGATTTTTTTATCTCTATAGGATTATTAAAAAAACTATTGATTGCTTTGCAAAATAATGATCGATATTCATTAATGAAATTAATTTTGTCAATTTAAGCACAATGGTGTTTTTCCTTTTTAATATTTTCATCCTTAGATTTAAAACAAGTTTATTTATATTAAAATATATAAATATACAAATAAATTATTCTGATGAAAATAATAGCTTCTTTTATTGAGTTGGAATAGTTAGAAAGAAGAAAAATATGACATTAACGAAAGAAGAAAAAATCGCAATTATTAAGCAATACGGTAAAAATGAAAAGGATACCGGAAATATTGAAGCTCAAATTGCAATTTTAACTAAAGAAATTGATAACTTGTCCCGCCACATTATTGAAAACAAAAAAGATAATAGTGGTAAACGAGGATTACAAAGAAAGGTTTCTGCAAGAAAAGCTTTATTAGCTTACTTGGAAAGAAAAGATATTCAACGATATCGTGACATTATTTCTAAATTGAACCTACGTGGTATTGGTACAGTTGAAGACAGTACAACAGAAGTTGTAAAACTATAATTTATCTTCTATTATTTAAATGACCGAATTATATTTTTTACCATTAGCAGGTCAAGATGAATATGGAGGAGGTTGTTTTGCTCTCATTATCAATGATGATATTTTTATCTTTGATGCGGGAGCAAAAAAACCATTCCAAAACGCTTTAGGTGTTAAACGGGTATTACCTGATACTAACTGATTGGAATTAAATAAAGATAAAGTTAAAGGAGTATTAATTGGTAACCCATCTTCATTAACAACAGATGGTTTACTTCACTTAGTTAACAAAATCAATCCTAAACTACCAGTCTATGTTACTGAATTAGGTAAGATGTTTATTGAACCTAATTTTAGTCATGAAATTCATAAAAGTGATTCCAATTTTTCTTTTAACTTTCACATTATTAATCCCAAGGAACCATTTTATGTTGCTTATCACAAATTTATTCCATTTACAACTTTTTCAGGAGTTCCATTATCAGTTGGTTTTATCATTAAGGATAATGACGGTGATGTCATTGTCATTAATGACTTTATTCTAAATAACGATTATTCCAAACTTTATATTAACTCCCTTTCTGATCTTCCATTACTAGCTCACAACGTTAAATTATTAATTGTTTCTGCTGGGAATGTAAGTAATTCAATCGGTTTTACTACTCCTTACTTTAAAATTGAAAACTTTATTTTAAACTCGATTCAAAATAGTCATGGTCGAGTAATTATTTGCTTCTATGAAGACCAACTTTACTATCTATATGCACTAGCAAAGATGGCTCGTCAATTACATCGTACTTTTATCATTTATTCGATGGCGAGTGTAAACGTTTTTGCTGCCAGCATTAAGATGAAGTTGTTTAATAGTAATAATTTAATTACTTTACCAATTGCTGAAATTAACAATACTGATAATTCCATTATTGCTGTTGTTAATAAAGTCAGTGAACTTTATGGGACTTTAAAATCCATCATCGCTGAATCAGACAAGCATTTAACTGCCAAAAAAGATGATTTGTTCTTATTATGTACTGGTCGAGTTCCGGGGGTTGAAAAGATTGAAGCTGACATCATTGATGACTATACGAAAGCTGAAATTCCCATGATCAAAATGCCAAGTGACATTTTACCAATTAAAGCTAGCATTGAAGACCAAAAATATCTAATTCGTTTAGTAAAACCACGTCATGTTATTCCTATTAATGGTTTATACAAAGACTTTGTTAATTACCGGGATGCAATTAGTGCCACTGGCATTAACCCTGATTTAGTGCACATTGTTTACAACGGTGAAGTCTTTAATTTAAATAAGCCAAATGATAAGATGGAACATGTGGCATTAACTGAAAAATATGTGGATAATTTAATGTTTGATAACGAAGTAGATTATCCAATTTTATTTGAACGCGAACGGATGTCAACTGATGGTTTTGCACAACTCATTATTTTATTTGCCATTGTTAAAGATAAAGTAATGTTAGTGAAATCTGATTTGAATCTGATTGGAGTTGTTGACAGAAGTTTTTTGGAATCAGTTAAATATAAAGAATTATTAAACCAACTTTGGGAAAAAATCAAAACTTATTTTGGTACGTTAAATAGTAAAGATTACGATAATAAGGAAATGAAAAATTCCTTAAAGAAGATTACCGATAAATTTTTAGATAAACAACTAAATAAGAAACCATTATTACTTGTGATTATTTCCCAAGTAAAAAGTGATGATTTAACTAATGATAAAGCAACTGACAATTAGCGAGTTGCAAAGTACAATTACTAAAGCTCAAATTCCAGTCCTCATCATCTTTAAAACAAAGTGGTGCACAGTGTGCACTGCGGATGCTTTAAAACTTGCTTTTTACAAAAAGCAAAATTTAGTGAATTTTATCATCTATAGTATTGATGTCGATGATAATCACTTATGGCGGGAAGACAAAAATCCTTTTTATTGTTTGGACGTTGTTCCCACTTATTATGTGTATTTTAACCAACAAATTATTTTTCAAAGTACGGATCCAATTAATATTGGTCAATTACACAAAATTCTTACGCAAATAAATATCAAACAAGGAGACGCATAATTATGGCAACTAAAGAAAAAGATAAAGACTTAGAATCCAATTATTCCTGAGACTTGGATAGTATTCTTGATGATTATAATCACAGTGTTGATGAATTATTTAATCAATGAGAAGCAAAGCAAAAAGAAATTTTAAAAATGTATCCAACAATTTTTGATACCAAAGAAAACTTTATTAAGTATTTAAAGTTAGCCGAAGAATATAAAGTATTAGATAATCGCTTAGCTAACTATGTATCAAACAATTTTGAAGAAAACTTAGGAGATGCTAAATGCATTGCTAATAATGAAAAATATAGTACTTTAGTCTCCAAATTTTCCATTGAAACTTCTGATTTTACCAACCGGGTTATTAAAAACGAAAGCAAGATTCGGGTTTATTTAGAAGATCCCAAGATTGAAGATTATTCCCGAGAATTTGAATTAATCTTCCGGCAAAAACCTCACACACTAAGTGATAGCGAAGAAGCTTTAGTTTCTCAATTAGCTCACCCATTATCTGGTTATGGAGATGTTTTTCGTACTTTAACGGATAACGATTTAAAATTTGCTGATGCGATTACTAGTGATGGAGTTAAAAAACCAGTTGATAACTTTATTACTGGTTACACTTACTTAAAAGAAAAAGACCGTGAACTACGTAAATCTGCCTTATTAAGTATGAGTAATGCGTTTAATAGTGTTGCTCACACTTTATGTCGTACTTTATACTTTAACTATTTAAGTTTTAATTCCTTAGCCAAGATTAATAAGTTTAAAGATTATATTGCTGCTACTTGCTTTGATGATGAATTAGACGGAGAAGGTTTAATTACTCATATTTACGAACAAGTAGGTAAATATAAACCAAGTTACGAAAAGTTCAATAAGATTCGCAAACAAATTCTTAAAAAGACTTTAGACTTAAAAGAAATTGAACCATATGATACTAGTATGGGAGTTGTCCAACCTAAAGAAGAAAACTTTACCATTAAAGAAGTGCAACAAGAAGCACTAAATGCCCTAAAGATTTTGGGCGAAGATTATCTAAAGATTGTTCGGAAAGCCTTTAAAGAACGCTGAATTTCTTGACTACCTCACCCTGGTAAGCAAACTGGTGCATACTCCATTGGGGGTATTCATGGTTTAAGTAAATACTTCATTAGCATGAACTTTACAGGAAAATCTGATTCCCTTGAAACCATTATTCATGAATTAGGTCACAGTGTTAACTCTTATTACATTAACAAGTGTCAACCAATTTACAATGATGAAAAGATTTTCTATGCGGAAATTAGTAGTACCAATAACGAAGTATTACTTGGTTATTATTTAATGCAAAAATACCGCAATGATCCAGTAACCAAACTATTTTATCTTGATAAATTAATTTCTAACTTCTTTAACTGCACCTCCAGACAAATTGTCTTTAGTGAATTTGAATACTTAATGAACCAAAAGATTAATGCAGTTCCTCCTCAACCATTTACTACTACCAGCATTGAAACTACTTATTTTGATTTAATGGTTAAGTATTTGGATGTTAATCCAAAAGATAAAGAAAAATACTTCAATGATCCATACTACCACTTTGCACTATTAACTCCATACCGTGTTTGACACTTCTATGTTGGTAACTTCTATGTTTATAAATATGCCATTGGAATTATTGGGGCAATCATTAATGCTACTCGGATTTACAAGGAAAGCCAAGAAAAAACTGGTGACAAAAAGCAAATTCAACGGTTCCAAGCTTTCTTACAATCTGGTACAAGTCGAAGTCCATTAGAAACTGTTAAATTACTTGGGGTTGATTTAACCAAGGATACTCCTTGAAAAGAAGCAATCAAGATTGTTGATGGTTGAATCAATGAATACGTAGTGCTTGCTCAAGAATTAAAATTAATTCCTGCAACCAAAACAAGTAAGAATTAGTTAATTATTTGCTAATTTTGTTTAAATATAAGAAAAAATTAACCAGAAAACTGGTTAATTTTTTTATTGCTTTTTTGCTCTTTCATTATTAATAATAAAATACTAGTATTAACTTTAATTATGAATAAGCATAATTACATTATTTACCGGGGATTAATTATTTTCTTATTGTTAACTAGTTGGTGAATTGCCTTTAGTTATTTTTCCATTCATTATTTTGGGCACAACTTTAGTTATTTATTCTTGTTGTTTATTAATCTATCGTTATCAATTAGTATTTTTGTGTTTGACATTCCTTCCATGTATACTTCAAGTAATAAAAGAAAATTGAAGCAACAGGTGCAAACACCAAATTACTACGTGCGGGTTTTTAATAAGTTAATTCTTACTACGAGATGAGTTTATTTACTTTACTTCCCGTTAATTCTTGTCATTGCCTCATTAGTGGAAATTGTATGTTCGTTTTATTTTGTTTCTGATTTAAGTAGTTTAGTTGCTAGTGCTAGGTTATTACATTTAACATGACTAAGCACAACCATTATTACGTTAGCATGTTTTAATTGCTTGTTCTTCGTAATTTTTAGCGTCATTTTCTTTTATATTAGTTTTGACTACGTTATTGGTAGTGCTCAAATGAATAATAGTTATCTTAACAATTTCTTTCTTGGTTTTAATATTGCTAACTTCTACTTTGCCAAAAAAACTGAAATTGTGAGTGATGTAAATTTTAAGTATATTAACTTGTATTTATTTAAAAAATCTAATTACGTGGATAAGATCCAAATTAACCAATTATCATCATTATCCCGTTTTAGTAATTTGTGCTTTACCATCCTTAAATTCTTATGCTTAGGCATGTTTTGTAACATTATTGTTGATTTAGTCATGGGGGATTGAACTAGCGTAGGAATTTCAGGAATTTTATCGATTATTTTCTTTGGTACGCAATACTTGTTAATTTATAACTATAATAGTTCGTTACAAAACATTAATCAATTTGGGGGTGTGCAATTTAACAACATCCAAATTATTAATAACATTGAATTAAACTTCATTAAGAATATTCAATTTGTTGAAAAAATGCACTACACTGATTTATTCATTTTAGTATTAGCTTACATTATTCGTAATTATAGTGGTAAAGAATATGCGGATCTATTAGATAAAAATAACAGTGTGTTTATTCACTTTCCATTTATTGGCAATAATTTGAAGATGTTCGTGGAATTTAAGATTACCATTGATAGCAATGGACAACTTAAATTTATTTTGGAAAAGTTTGAATTATTACAAGTAACTCCTGATTTAAAGCAACTTAAGACCCATGAAATTTATTTAATGGATTATAAGTTTAGTGAATTCTATGATAATAAAAAACAAACTCATAATCATTTAGATGAACCAGAATTTACTAACTCATTTCAAGAATTAACTAATTATTATGCTTCTTATTATTCATTATTAAAAACTACTTTAAATAAAAATGATGCTTTTATTGTGATTAACAATAAAAACACCAACAAATTAAATGTCATTTATTATAAAGACTTTAAACTTAAGTTTGGTAAGCAAGGTGCTAACCATTTAAACTTAGATTTTAACTTAGTCATTGACTATGTAAAAAGTGAACTAAAAGAATTAACTTTAAGTGCTCATGACTTGCAAATGATTATTTATAGTAAACCTACTTACAGTAACATCGATTATTATGCATATGATTTATTAAATAAGAACGTTAATAACGATGTGGATGTGTTCTACAACGAAATTAACCATTTACAAGCAGTTAAGCAATTATTAAGCATTAAGAAAGCGAATATTGATTGAAAAGCTGTGTTAAATTAGAATAATGGGTGAATTAAGTTCATGCAATAAACTTTGAATTTATTTCAAGCAGTTTGGGTACTTATTCAAATTGATTCATTAACTTCTTTACTGGTTTTAATTAGATTATGATATTCATTAGTAACAGTTTTATTTCATTCCCGGTTATCAATTAATAAGGCAGTTTCAAAGTTACTATATAACGATCGGTAATCAAAATTAAACGTGCCCATTAATGTTAATTTATGATCAATAATTAATTCCTTACCGTGCATAAATCCATAATATTCATAAACTTTAATTCCTGCATCAAATAGTCGCTTATAGTTAAAACGATTAACTAATAAAGTATACTTCTTATTATCAATGTTGCCAGGGAGAATAATTTTTACATCAATCCCGGCATATGCAGCAGCTACTAATTGGTTAATAATATCGTCCGAAGGATAGAAATAAGGAGTGGTAATTCAGATTCGTTCATTTGCTGATCCAATTAAATTCAAGATAATATCGTGAATGGTATTTTCATAAAGTAACGGTGAAGATTCCACGAATTGACAGATATTATCTTGTTTTATTAAACTACTAAAATCATACTTTGGAAAATAGAATTCTTTCTTGTTAATGAATTGTTGCTTTAATTCATTATTGATGCTATTTAAAGTATATTGGCTTCAGTCATTAGCAAATACCACATTTAACGAATTAACAATTTCCCCTTCCACTTTCACGTTAATATCTTTTCAGAAGTTATTAGTTTGTACTAAATTAAAGTAATCATCACTAATATTACTACCTCCGTAAATAGCAACCTTATTGTCAACAATTAAGCATTTACGGTGCGATCGATAGTTAGTTTGTCCTGAAAATGGATTAAAGCGAAAAGTATTAAAAGTAGCAATATGAATACCATGAACTTGCATTAATTTTAATGTATGCTTTGGGTTATTCATTAACCCTCCCACCCAGTCATACATAAAGTTAATCACAATTCCTTCTTTTGCTTTTTCAATTAAAACTTTGGCCAGTACATCAAAGAAAATACTTTTTTTAACAATATATGTTTGGATATTAATAAACTTCTTAGCTTGTTTTACCGCACTTAATATGGCAATATAAAGTTCATCAACATTATCTAATAAAGTAAATTGGTTACACTTTGTAATTGGTTTATGAATACTTAATCCATAATAAAAAGCTTTCCGAATGCTTTTATCAGTATGCGTACTATTAATAAATAGTTTGCTAAACGTATAATCTTCTTTTGTATAAAATCTGGTTGATAAGTTACTATATTCTTTTAATTTATTTTTCTTAAATGGAAAAATCCCAAAACTACAGAAAATAATTAAACCAATCAACGGAATGCACATGATGCACACAATTCAACACAGTTTATTGTTAATGGTGCGAGAAGAATTGAAGATTACAAAGCAAACTAAAACACTTACTAAGAACCAGACAATGAATACCACCGTACTACCAATTCAAGCATTTCCATCATAGTAAATTAATAGAACAATTCAGGCGACTAATAAGCCAACCCCAATTGTTCATAATATTCATTCATAGATAATTTTTAGTTTGGAAATTGTCATCATAATAACTAGTGATTTAATTTTATAAAAAAACTTAAATTTCCTTTTTTTATTAATTTTTATATTTTTAAAATAATGTAAAAATTTAACATTTTTTTAATTAGCATTAGTATAATATAAATGTAAGTTTTTTTAATTCCACTCGATGTTCTTTAATATTGATAACAAGGAGAAATTTCATGGTAAAAGAATTTGCGTCAAAAATTGCTTCTAGTGGTGCGTTTGCTATCTTCTTCATCATTTGAGTTCCACTAGTAGCATGTGGTGGTCAAGGATTAGTAGACTGTGCGAACGGATGAACTGCATTCCACAACACACTAGCAACGTCTGGTGACTGAATGTGACACCCTATCGTAAATGGTCACGTTGACATGAACGAATGAGTTTCTGGTAACTCCCTACCTGGTGGTTACATTAACTCCAACACCATTTACACATGAGGACAATGCATGCAAACATCCTGAGCATTCCTAGGATTCATGCTAATGACCACTGTAATTCAATGAGCTCTATCTGCTTCTTTTGGAAAGAAGATTGGACAAGAAATCAACAAAGTTACTCACTTCAACCACAAAGAAGAAGAAAAGGCTTAATTGAACCTGCTTAATTAACAAATAAAAATATGAGTTAGTTTTTCTACCTCATATTTTTTTTATTGTCAATTCCTTATTATCAGGTGCTTACTTAGATATTCATTTATAATTAATCTATTAAGATTTTTTGCTATTTTATTGATCTTATACATATTAATAAAAAAGGATATTTAACTATGGAACAAGAACCAAAAGATAAACCAAAGCAACTAGCATTAGGATTGGACTTAGGAGTTGCTAGTTGTGGTTGATCATTATTAGATATAACTGATCCAAATAACATGCAATTAGTTGACTTAGGAGTACGACTATTTGATGAAGCATCAAGTGATGGTAATACCAAAGCAGCTGAACGAAGAAGTAAGCGAAGCTTAAGAAGAAGACTACGAAGATTACGTTTTAAAAAGCATAATTTGTTACATTTATTTGCTAAATATAACTTAGTTGAAGGACAAGACTTACCTACAAAAATTGACAATGCTTGCAAAATCATTGAAAGTGTAGATGATTCAATTAATGTGCTTGATCTTAAATTAAAAGGATTAAATGAACCACTATCTAATCAAGAATTAATTATTACCTTATATTCTTACATGCAACATCGAGGGTATTTTTACGAAATTGAAGAAGATGAAGTCAAGAAACCAACGGAAGAACAAAAAGCAAATCTCAATGATATTAAAGAACAATTAAAAACTAAGTCCCCATCTCAAATTCAAAAAGAACATCAAAATGAATTTGGGAAATTTATGGGTTTAGATGGTAATTCCCAATTTAGCAATAAAGATTGAACAAAGGAAATTGAAACATTATTTGCTCACCAAAATCAAAATAAAGTTAACAAGGATTTTCAAAAGGCATATTTAGATTTATTTAATTATATACGTCCATTTAGTAGTGGTCCTGGTGGTGAAGATTCACCTACACCATACGGACTTTATCGTAAAGAATATGATGAAAAAACAAAAGAATATAAGATTGAAAAAATTGGTACTAACTTATGAGATGTTACAATTGGTAAATGTTCAGTTTATCCTGAATTAAATCGTGAATATAAATCAGCTCCTTTAACTGAATTGTTTAATCTTGTAAACGATGTCAATAATATCAAAGCAATTTGTGAAGGTAAAATGCTTCCTTTGTCTGTTGATCAAAAGAAAATATTTTATGATGAAGTTGATAAATTGTTGTTAAAAGATGCTTTAAAAAATAAGACTGCTTCTGATTTAATTTCATCTGCAACTTTGCTAAAAATTATTAAAAAAGCATGTAGTAATGACGATCTAGAATTTAAGGAAAATTCAATTGTTGGAATTAAAGTTAGAGATAAAGTTGGAAGCAAAAAACAAGAACCTGTCGTTGATTCAACTAAATTTACTTATGCAATTGCTTCTTTCTTACTTGATTGTGGATTAATTAAAGAAAATGATTTGCATCTAATTAAAGATAATCAATTTAATAATGATTTAATTAATAAATTGCAAGAAGTATTTAATGTTCTTGTTAGTGCCCCCCAAGATAAACAAAAACGACTTGAAAATTTAATTAAATATTTAAAAGATCATCAAGTAAATAATAAAAACGAACTTGCAGAAAAATTAGTTGAATTATTAAAAAGTGGATTTAGTTCTACTGCTAGTTTAAGTAGTAAAGCTATGTTGCAATTTGTTGACAATAACTGAGATAAAGAATTAAATCAATCTAGTTATTTTCATGATCAAATCATGGCAAATTTGAAGAAAGATATTCCTAATACTAAATATCTAGCTAAAAATTTATTCAGTAAAGAAATTTTATCAGCAAATGCTAAACGAATTTATATTCAAGCAATAAACGTAATTAATAAGATTTTAAAACTATGATGCTATAAAAAAGGATATCAACTAGCATCAATTACGATTGAAATGCCACGTGATAAAAATTCCAGTGAAGAAAAGAAATTAATTACTAAATTTCAAAAAGAAAATAAAGCATTCAAAGAACATTTAATTAAAGATTATGGTCTTTCTGAAGATGATTTAAATAGTGGGCAAAAATTTTTGAAAGCTTAT
>JAGBOP010000044.1 GCA_017633835.1 bacterium | reverse complement strand
CCCCAATATGGTGGACAGGGACGGATTCGAACCGCCGAAACCAGAAGGTGGCTGATTTACAGTCAGCAGCGTTTGGCCGCTTCGCTACCTGTCCACGGATTAAATTTATAGTTAGAATTATATATTCATTTTTAAAAAATAGCAAATATTTTAAAAAAAATTATTTTCGATCTTTATTTTCGTTAATTTCACTGACACTAACAATTTCAACTAAATAGGGATTTTCAATTCCTTGAATTTGGACTTTTTCTTTGGCTTTGTGGCCATATAAAGATTTTGCAATTGGTGATTCATTAGAGATTGCATTATTAAATGGATCAGCTTCAATTGTACCAACAATTTTATAGGTGCGAATTTGGCCTTTTTTATCAGCCCGCAAATCCTTCACTTTTACTTCCTTACCAACCCGAACAGAATCTTCAGCATTGTTTGCTTCATTTTGTTCATTTGTTACTTCATCAATTACGATTGCATTTTGCAAAATGCTATTTATTTCAGCAATCCGTCCTTCGATAACACCTTGTTGGGCTTTTGCTGCATCATAGTCTGCGTTTTCACTAAGGTCACCTTGAGCACGAGCTTCAGCAATTTGCTTAATAATTTCCGGACGCTTAACATTTAATAGTTCATCTAATTCTTTTTTTAGTTCCGCAATTCCTTCTTTAGTAAGCATGTATTTTTGATTTTCTGCCATTATTAAAATACCCTCATTTTTATATATAAAACGCTAAAAGCGTATTATTTATTATGATAAAATTATAAAATATACGATTACTAATTATAATCACATAATCTATTTTTTTGGAAATTTACGTAGGAAAATATATGAAGAAAGCATTAGAAGAACGCTTAATGCGTTTGATCTATACTAACAATAACGATAGTTGTACTAAAACTAGCTTAATTACTAATAAACACTATGACTTGTATAAGGTTGTAAGTGATGAAAATTTAAAACAATTTATTAGTGGTGAAACCAATAAATTGTTAATTCAAAGTGCTGATAATTTAAACACAATTGAAAAGAGTTTAAAGAGTGCAGCTAATCCGGAAGAATACCTAAAAATTTTACAAGATAACTGCATTGAATTAAACGAAAAAAAGGTGGCAAATTTAACGACTGATTTTGAAAAATACAGTAAGCAATATTTGCCTGATATTATTCGGTTATGCAATAACAAAAAACAACAATTTTTGCAATTGAACCGAACTGCAAAATCATATGATGAAGATGAAGGGGTTTGACCCCTTTATTTTGCCTATGGTTTTTTAACCGGAAAATTAAATAGTGGAACTGGTTTACCCGTACCCCTTCGAGCTCCAATTTTATTATTCAGTGTCCAAATCGTTGATGAAAATAATCAACTGTTTATCAAAAAATTAGATGAAAGTCCAGTCTGGAACGAAAAGTTAGAAGTTGCCATTAAGCGAGCTTATAACTTAATTAAAGAAAACAAGCAAGGACTTGATTTTGCCGATGATGAAAGTACTGAATTCACTTTACAAACTATCATCCAAAAAATTGAAGATGTGATTGGTTACAAATTAAACACCTTAGCCCAAAATTTAGTTCCATTTGAAAAAATGACTGATGTTCAATTGCGGGACATTACTGATTTACAAATCCAAGATTGTGCCGTGCTTGGTTTATTTGAACCAAGTGGGGGTGCATTAAAAGTTGATCTTGAACAAATTATTGAAGAATCAAAAGAAGATAAGGATGAACATGACTTTTTCGATGAAAATAATAAGCATATCACCGATAAGCACATTCGGGAAGACGTTTTAAACAATAAAGCCAATATTTTTGAAATTAACCAACGGTTAAATATTTATCAAAAATACGCATTAGATAGTGCTTTATGTCAAAATACCCTTATTTATGGACCACCTGGAACCGGTAAATCCGAAGTTATTGCTAATATTATTTTTAATGCTTTAATCAATGGAAAAACATCGTTATTGGTATCAGAAAAGCGGGCAGCTCTTGATATTCTTACCTCACGTTTGGGTAAAAAATTATCGTTATTTAGTTTAAATCTTTACGACATGAAGGATAAAGAATCCTTCTATAAAAAGATTAGCCAAATTGGTGATGTTCTTACTTCAAGTTGAATGTCCGATCGTAAAAAAGGCACGTTTAAAGGCAAAACTGCCATCGCACCATTAAACATAAACCAAGAAACTTTAACTCCATTAGCAGATTACGCAAAATGATATGAAGACTTACGGAATTTAATCAATAAGCACTTAAATGTGGAAAAATATGCTGATGGGGTCTTTGACTTTGATTATGCTGATTTTGAAAAGATTAAACGTGAACTTGGTGATTCATTGATTCAAATTTGACTAAATACTCAATACGATGATGAAAAGGGCGATAAGAAGTCATTGTTACAACTATTTGATGAACAATTTAGTAAGTTTAATTTCATGGTTCCAAGTGACTTGTTTATTTCCTGGGATGAATTTGTTAAATTTCTAAAAAAATACAAAATTATTGAAACTACCCCTGATCCAAAAAATATTAAACCTGAACTTGAACGGTGATTAAGCCGCATTAATGCCAATAAAGATCTTGTCCAAGAATATTTAATTAGTAAACCTCGCAATGATGAAATAATCCATGGGGTGCAAGAATTCGAAAAAGAATTTGCCCAAGATAAATTATTTGTTGAATTTAATAAGAAATCATTAAAGGAAAAACGCAATTATCTAAAGGATGTGGAACGATTCCTTACCTTCTATAACGACGTCATGGTTAAAAATAGTCAACAAAATAAGTCCTATGATGAAATTGAAAAAATTGCCAATAAAGTTAAAGATTTCTTTAAGGAATATGCGGATTTAATTACGTTAGTTAAAGACATTAATTTGCTTGATTTTGCTATTGACCAACGGGAACGGTTGCAAAGCTTTTTAAAGTGATATAACAATGACGAATTTAATGATTTTGAATCCCATAAAGTAATGCTGGGAGAATTTGTGTTAAATAACACCATTGTTTATAGTAAGGAACAAATTGATAACAGTTATCTCACCATTAAAGATACTAAAGTTCTAGCTAATAAAGCGGATAAAATCATTAAATTCTTCCAAGATTTCTTAGAAGATGAAGAAATTTTAAGCATTAAGGGAATCCAAGAATTATCGCAATATTTACCATTCTTTAAAGAAAATTTACATTTCTTTGAAGAACTAAATAAGAACCGGGAATTTTATGATAGCGATAAATTAATCAAAATGCGTGATAACATCGATTTATTATCCCTACCATATTTACGGGATTTATATTTACACAAGTCATTGTTTATTTTTGATTATCCCGCCATGGAATACGTTGATCAATTGTCGAAATCATGTCGAATTGATGGAGCCCAATACCAACGTTTAAAAATTATTGAATTGTGAAATAAGATTTTAACGATTGAAACCAGGTTTAACCAATTACATGGTTTTTCTGTTGATGATGATATTAAACAACTAAAATTAGCAGAAGAAAAAAGTGCCAAAGATATCGAAGAACAAGCCTATAATGGTTTGGTTGAAACCATGCGTGATAACTTATCACGCTTGAAAGATGATGAAAAGCACAAACTAAGTGATATCTTCAAAATCGCTGGTAACAGTTCTAATTATCCTTCAGTTGCTAAATTTGTAAAAACATATTATCCAATTTTACGGTACATTTTCCCAATTTTTGTCGGCCGACCAGAAAACGTGGCAACGCTAGTTCCGTTTGCTAAAGATGAATTTGACTATGGAATTTTTGATGAAGCTAGTCAAATGTTTGTGGAACGGGCTTATCCATGCGTTTATCGAACCAAAATTAAGATAGTTTCGGGAGATGATAAGCAATTAAGACCTACTTCCTTCTTCATGTCGCAAGTGCAAAATAATGAATATGATATTGATGACCTTGATAAAGTTGATTCATTACTAGAACGAGCTAAATCTGCATGATGACCATCCTTTAATTTACGGAACCACTACCGCAGTGATTCCAAAGAATTAGTGGAATTTAGTAATAAATATATTTACAACGATAGTTTGGAAGTAGCGACCAAACAAGGATGCTTTGAAAAAGCAATCGAAGTCATTGATTGTGATGGCATCTTTGACGATGGGGTAAACGAAACTGAAGCTCACGAAGTGATTAGACAATTAAAGAATAACTACATGAATTATGACCGCATCTTGGTTGTTTCGTTTAATGCCAAACAAGCTAATTACATTGAACGTTTAATTAATGATGAATATAGTAAGTTTGATAAACGTTTAAGAAACATGCTTGACCACGGCCAAATCATCATTACCAACCTTGAAAACGTGCAAGGTAATGAAGGGGATTTAGTAATTCTTAGTGTTGCTTATGGTAAATATGAAGATGGACGGATTGCTACTAACTTTGGACCATTGCTAACAGCAGGGGGTGCTAACCGGTTAAATGTTGCTATTACTAGAGCCCGCAAGAAAATGATTATCATTAAGTCCATTTTGGGTACACAAATTACGGTTACAAACAGTAAGAACAACAACGCCTTGATTTTCAAGCGGTTTATCGAATATGCTGATACCCAAAAGAAAACCCGCAGTTTGAATGATCAATTAAACATGAATTTAGTTGATAATGCCGAAGGAACCATTAGCACTGATTTATCAAATGTAGATGATGATGTTGTTAAAGAAATTTACAGTGAATTAATTAAGATTAATGACATCCAAAATAAGTACAAGATTATTCCTAATTTAAATATTTCTAATAAGCAAATTGCTCTTACTATTTATAATAAAGAACAAGAAGAAATCGATTTATTAATCATTGTTGAAAAGTGAAAGGAACTTCCAGCGTTCCAAGATCTCATTGAAGATGTGGACCGACAATTATTCCTTGATGACCGTGGTTATCAAACTTGTCGGATTAAACACTTTGAATGATTTGTTGACAGGAACAAAATTATTTCCAAGATTAAGAACTTATTGGAAAAAGCTCCTGAAGATCGCAACCCAATTAACGTGGCTGTATTTGCAAAAGAATGATTAAATCACGATCGAGATAAAAATAACAATAAAGGACATAGCAAATAATGAATGATTTAAATGATCTTTCGTTCGAAGAATTAATTAAAAAAATGAACGAAATCCAACAAATTGAAATTAACTGACGGGAAAGCAAAAATCCAAGTCAATTACGTAATTCAATTCGCAATTTAGGTTTTGATGACCTTAATTACCTTGAAGAAAATGTTGATGACCCTAAGTCATTAGCAATGATTGTGCAACTTTACTACTGAAAATTCTTTGCCGTAATTAACATGCGGGTTAAAGACATGATTATGAGTTTCAAAAATGACCCATCCAAATTAATGGAATTACAACAAAACTTTAAGAAAATTTTCAACGTTGATTTTTCCGATTTAGACTTTGGCAAGATGTTTGGTGGTGGAGCAGAAGACTACGATGTAAAGCCACAAACAGAACCAAAAGATAAACCAAAAGAAAACTCTGAACATAACAAAAAATTGAACTAGAACCGCATTTCTTATATAAAATGCATAGTTTTTGTTCTAAAATATACATATATTACTTATTTATATTTATTAAGAAAAATATTAGGTAGCATCATGGAAGATAACAAAGATTCGAAAGAAAAAACGGATTCCAAGTACAACTACTTTGAAGAACCGCTATTGTTTAAAAATTTCCGGAAGAATCCAATTAATATTAACGGTACATGAAACGTTGTATACGTTGTAAATAATAAAGTAAAACCTGATTCCATTTGGGAAGCAGATTATCACGTTTCAAATAATTTT
>JAGBOP010000043.1 GCA_017633835.1 bacterium | reverse complement strand
AACCTATGCGAACGGTGTGCAAACGCCATTAAACAATAATTTTCTTCTTTAAAATAAATAAAAAATATGCATTGTTAAAAAATGCATATTTTTTTATCTTCTTTTCTTTTTTATTTCTTTTAATATCCGTTAAAATAAGAATATATGAATAAAAAAGTAAAGGAGAAAACAAATAAATCCTTTTTAAAGAAGGCTAACTTCCAGAAGCGGAAAGCTATTCGTAAGAAAGTTAACAAAAAAGTCGGAATCCTAGGGGGGATTGCGTTCATCATTTCTGCCATCATTGGGGTTGGAATCTTCTTCAAGAATGGACAAATTTTAGACTACAACTTAGGTAACTTCACCCTGTCAATTATTGCGTGATTGTTTGCTAGTTGTTCAGTCATGGCATTAGGTTTAGCACTGCTTGTAATTGCAGCTAAATCTAGTTCCGAATTAGGGATTTTGCAGTGAGCAAAAGACTTCTTAGATCCAACGTTATTTGAAGCAATTAAGTGCTATTTCTTATTCATTTACGTGCCATTAATTATTTGTGGGGATTCTTATTATTTTATTCAAGCATTGCAACAAGCTTTTCCAATGTGAAAAACGCACTGGTATATTGCGTGGATTATGTCCATCAGTGCAATTACTTACTTTAGCGTAGTTAATACGTTAAAACCCCGAATGGTTGTTATTCACAGTTACCTTGCTTTTTACATCAAATTAATTCCCATCGTTTTCTTTGGACTAATTGCCATTATCTTACTGGGAATGAATTATGACAAAGTTGCTAGTTCATCCCAACAACTTTATTCCTTAAGTGCTAGTGGGTTCATGAAGCCAAACGCAGGGAATATTAACAGTTATTTGTATACCAACCCTATGTTAATGTATGGACCCGAAATTGGCTTCTTCCTTTCCTTACCAGCCATGTTCTTTGCTTATGATGGATTTTATTATGTAACTAGTATTAAAAGTCAATTAAAAGATCCAAAAAAGTGTCCCAACATTGTTGTCTTAGGAATTTTATGCGTGGTTATTATTTCCATTTTAATTACCATTTCCTTACTATTAAGTACTGATGTGCATGATGGTAATCGTGGTACGTTGTTAGGAATTAAATACTTATCATCAAATCATGCTTGAGTGGGGGTTAATAGCTTTTTAAATATTTGTATTTGCATTGGGTGTTTAGGAATTATTTCGGGTTCAGTTAACTTTAGCACCAGTTTATATAAAGAAATCTTTCGGATTGGTGAATTACCTTTTGCCAATTGAATTCAACGCAAAACTAAATGATCAGTTAATAAAATTGTTTATCTTTATTTATTTGGTTACATTGGTATCTTTTTTAGCACTTTAAGTATTATTGGTACCTTTGGTTTTTTAAATCTTTATAGTTATAACTTTGGTATTACTAGAGATGCTAGAATCAATTTACTTTATTCTTTTATTAACGTTATTACTAACTGGGAATCATTGTTTACGTTCTTTACCTTTGTGTTTATTATTGGCGGTAGTTGGCTAGCACTAAAACGCAAACGAATTATCTTTAATAAAAAAATTAGTAAACATTTGTTTTTAATTGAAACCATCATTGCCTTTGTGGTCATTAGTTGTGCGGTTGGATTTAGCATGATTCATGCCATGGGGAATTTAATTTATTGTGCAACTGTTTCTTACTTTGTTAACAGTAATGTCGCATTTTATGCCATGGCAAATTTAAATGGTACTTCTATTACCTTAAGTAATAACCTTACTTATACCTTAGTGTTACATGCTCACAGTTTAAGTTGACTAACTAGTAAAGGCCAAACTTTAAGTGCTAATACCCAAATTGTGATTAAGAGCATTAGTGTTAATCATGATAATGCTAATCCCTATTTATTTAGTTTAATTGCATCGAATAATAGTTGAGTAGGAGTAAGCATTAATTCCTCACTGATTACTAATTTTAGTTTGTATAATTCTTACATTTTGCACGGTCCAGATAGTGTTTTTACGGTGTTACACCAAGACTTTATTGCCCAAGCAATGAACTTTGCTATTTTACTATTTATCTTATCTTCTTGCACCTTATACAGTGTAATAAATGCCAAGAATCGCAAAAAAAATTCTTGGTTTAGTACCAAGAATAATATCTTTTATAATCCGAATTTAATTATTCACTATTAATCTTCGAAAATAAGCTCATTTTTAATCGAGCTTATTTTTTTTGTTTCATCATCAATGGTAAGAATGACGCAACTAAATTGATATTTACCATCTGCGGCATTAATGTACATTCGGTCCGTCACTCCCTTATAAAAATCAAGGATCGGTTTTGGTAAGGCTCCAATGATACTATCTTTAGCTCCGGTCATTCCCACTTCGGTAATAAAAGCAGTTCCTAACGGTGATATTTGAGCATCATTAGTTTGCACATGGGTATGAGTACCTAACACGGCACTTACTTGTCCATCAAACATGTGAAAAAAGGCAGCTTTTTCTGCGGTTGTTTCGGCGTGAAAATCAACAAGGTGAATGTCAGCATCATCGTTATCTTTTAGTTCTTGTAAGAAGTTCATAAAGAAAATAAAGGGGGATAAACTAATAAAGCGTTTACCTGTAACAGTAAGTCCCATTAAGTTTGTAATGCGAATCTTTAAATTATTTTTAACCACTAGTTTACTACTTAATGCGTAATCGTTTGGCACATTCAAAGTTACATTACCGGGCCGAATAATATTATTTTTATTTAAGAAGATTTGGTAAATTTCGTTATTGTCTCACGTGTGATTGCCCATCGTGAAAAAATCAATTCCACTTTGCATTAATTCTTCATAATGAGCTAAACTTAAACCTTTCCCGTTGGTGGTATTTTCAGCGTTAGCAATCACATAATCAATTTGGTATTTTTCTTTTAATTTGGGAATTAATTCATGGCATGCTCTTCTACCCACATGGCCAAAGATATCCCCAATAAATAAAATTCTCATTTAAATAATTTCACTTTCTGTCATGATTAGATCTAATGGCACATCATTAACATCAATCTGAAAACTAAAGCACCGCACAATGTTAAAAGCAAACCCAATTTTTAGTGCTTTAGTTTGCTTAAGATATTTATCATAATATCCTAAACCTTTCCCAATCCGATATTTATTTGCATCAAACCCACCAACGGGAATAATAATTAAATCTAAATCAGTTGGTTTGATTCATTCATGATTAGTTGGCTGTTTAATTCCTTTCATGCGTTCATAAGCATAATCAGAACTACTAATTTTACTAAATTGCATTTGGTTTTCTAACATATTTGTGATGACTGGTAAATATACTTCATAATGATGATTAAGTAAAAAAGCAATTAATTCATTAGTATTTACTTCGGTTTTTAAACTTGCATAAACTGCGATTTTAAGAATGTTAGGATGCATACTTAGTCAACTAAGAAATTGCTTAACAATGGCATTTGATCATGATTGTTTTACTTCAAAGGCAATGTTTTTTAGTAGTTGGGTATTAAAAATGCGTCATCAGTTCTTACTGGTCATTTTTTAATTAAGTACTCTTTTAATTGCTTTGTGGTATTTTGCTAACGTTTTAATGCCTTTCGATTTGGGATTATCAAATAAGACTTTAATGGTATCTTTGGTGACATCAAGCACTTTGCCTTCACCAAAAACGGTGTGAATAATGTGATCACCTACTTTGAAGTCATACGTAGGTTCATTGTACATGGCTTCTACATTTACTTTTTGTTTAGAATCATACCAACCTAAATCATCTTTGTGTAACGCGTGATAAATTTCTTGGTCATATTCAAAAAGATCTTCGTCCTTGTGTTTTTCAATTGGCTTTAAAAAACGACTGGGTGTACGTTCTTCGTGCGTCGTCATGCTCATTTCATTATTCATGGAAACATACAATTGCTTTCTAGCTCTAGTCATGGCTACATAAGCAATCCGCCGTTCTTCTTCAATGCCTCCTTCTTCTTCTTGAGCTTTATAGTTCGGGAAGTTATCATCCGTAAAGTTGGATAAAAACACGTAATCAAATTCCAAACCTTTTGCTTGGTGTACGGTCATTAACAAGACTTTATCTTCTTCACTTTCTTTTTGAGTTTCTTCTAAACTATATAGTGCCACATCTTGTAAATAAGCATCTAAGGATGGTTTTTCATCTTTGGTGTGTTCTTCATAAAAAGCAATCGCTTCTTTTAATTCGGTAATGTTTTCTTCTTTATCAGCTTGGTCTTCTGCAATTAAGTAAGATTTATATTGCGTAGTAGTATACACTTTATCAAATAGTTCTACTAAACTATGATTCTTTTGATATTCCCGTAATTCCATTATCATGTTATAGAAATTAACACAAGCAAGTTTAGCAACATCACTTAATCCATCAATACTTTTGGCATCTTTAAATGCATCTAATAGTGGGACATTATTTTTAAATGAATATTGGTTTAATAAATCAATGGTAGCAGTAGTAATTTTTCTTCTCGGAATGTTAGCGATTCGTTTTAAACTTAGCACATCTCCGTTGTTAATTACTTTTAAGTATGCTAATAAGTCCTTAATTTCCTTACGTTCATAGAACTTAAATCCACCTACTACTTTATAAACGATGTTTCTAGCAATTAAAGCTTGTTCAATACTTCTTGACAAGTGTTTAGCCCGATAAAGTACACAAATATCTTTGGGATTAATTCCTGGTTCTTTTAGTAGATGTTCTACTTTACGTGCAATTCATTCACCTTCTTCAAGGGAACTAATAGCTTGGTAAATAATTAACTTATTACCTTCTTCGTTTTTAGTAAATAAGTCTTTTTTGAACCGGTCGGGATTTTCTTTAATTAGTAAGTTAGCAGCTTGCAAAATCTTGGAAGTACTGCGGTAATTTTGTTCCAAAATAATTAATTGCATGTTAGGGAACTTACTTAATAAATCATGAAATAATTGACTACTTGCTCCGCGTCAGGAATAAATAGTTTGGTCAGGATCACCAACAATGAATAAATCATGGTTGTCATTTAACAACAATAAGATTAATTGGTATTGAATGTCATTAATATCTTGTGATTCATCAACCATGATGTAATCAAACATGTTGCGTCATTTCTTTCTAGCATCCGGATAAGTAGCAAGAATTTTATAAGCAAGTAATAGCAAATCTTGGAAGTCAACTTCATTTAATGCTACGCATTCTTGCAAATAAGTTACATAAACACTGTAAGCAATTCTTAGTGCATCAGTCGTAGCAAACCCATAATAAGTATGTTCATTTAAGACATCATCAATTGAATCCTCACTATATCCTTTAGTTTTTCAGGTTTCAATTAAATATACCATTTT
>JAGBOP010000042.1 GCA_017633835.1 bacterium | reverse complement strand
TTTTATTATTTCCAACATTTTGTCAGTGCAAGTATCAGACTTCCAAAACTACTTTACGCTCGGATTTTTACTGGTATTTTTCTTTAGTAGTATTTCCCAATGAATCTTGATTGTAAGTACAGCAAGAAAAAATAGCACACCATTCTCAATGATTTTTCAATACTTTATTGCTACACATGATAACGAACCAGAACTAATAAGAAGCATTAAAGACTTTACCATCTTATGCCAATACAGTGGATTTAAATATACTTACTTGGAAAAAATCATGGATGCTACTTACTGAGTAGCAAACTTCATGTGAATTTATATTATTTCCGCTTTAATTGGCACTTCGTTTACGACTGGAGGATCATTTGAAATTGTGATTCCAGTAATTGATCTATTAAGTTATTTTGGTCCATATTTATTCTTGTTTTACATCCACACCATGATGATGAGTGAAAAAAGTATTCTTACCTCTTTTAAATTACTACGTGTAAATAATGAAGCATACGATGGATACTTATACCAATGATTAATGAATATTAAAAAACATTTCCTTGCTTATTCAGTTTATTACAAACAAGAAAATATTTTTTATTGATGTATTAATGAAAAAGATGAAGATTTACATCCCCAATTAAATTTATTATTTGGGGGATATAAATATTTAAAGATTGTGTTTAAATACAGTGAAAATACTTCCGCAGGTAATATTAACACAATTAACATTAGCAATATTACTAGTGAATTTAATTTAATTAAATTGCAAGAACCTCCCATCTTGCCACTTAAAAACTTGTTTAGTTTACCAATTTTAGTGTTCTTTATTTTAAGTAAGATAAATGCGATTAAGTTTTATTACTGACTAAAAAGGTATAACTTTAAGATTAACACAAAGAAATATGTCATTGATAACCTTAACATCTTTAAAAATGCACAAGTTTACTTGCAATATAACAAAGAAACAAAAGAATTTATGGTTACCTCGTTAAAGAAATTAAAAAAAGATCCTGACCACGAAATGCACGAAGTATTATTTATTACGAAAAAAAGGTTAAGCAAAGTAATTCATAGTGCCTATGATTACTTTACTCAACCATGTATTAATCCGTTATTCACTAATAATGTTAATAATTTGCCAAAGCAAACTTTTATTTGCATTATTAACAATTACCAAACATTCTTTAGCAAAATTAAATTGTTATCACAAAAACTTTAAAAAATAAAACAAGTATAAGTACCTTCGCTGACTAAAAAATCAGCGTGGTGCTTATTTTCATACACCCGTACTTTCACAAAGTATTGACAATAATCTTTAGTTTGGTGATGATAAATTTGACTTAATAAAATTTTTTGTTTACTGTTAATGGCTAACTTCTTCATAATTGCTTCATTAATTGCACTTGCAATTTTTGGTTCGTTAGCTTCATTGATTTGCATTAATTTCTTTTTAGCTTCGTCAGTAAAATGATCACTGCTTAAAAAGAATTGTCCATTATATTTATTAACAAAATAACTTGCTAATTTAATTGGACTGATTTTTAGATATTGATCTAATGTCATAATTAATTTAAAGAAATATTTTTTATTTTAAATACAATAAGCAAAATAACAAGCAAAATAATTATTATTTTTTAATAATTTTATTAATCAATGAATAAAATAAAGGCAATAATTACGAAATTTATCTTTAAATATCAAAACATTAATCCTAAAAGAATTAAAATAACTTAAATAATTTGATGATGGAATTAACAAATAAATCTTATTTAATTATTGGGTGTGGAATTACGGGTGCTACATTAGCCCGTTTACTAGTTCAACATGGTGCTAAATACGTGAAAGTGATTGAAACTAAATCACACCTGGGGGGCAATGTTTATGATCAATATGATGAGCATCATATTTTGTATCATGTTTATGGCCCGCATATTTTTCATACCAACTACGACGAAGTATGAAAGTTTATTACTAGTTATACAACAATGGTGCAATTTCGCCACCAAGTGTTAGCAGCATACCAAGACCAATTAATTCCATTACCAATTAATTTAGATAGCATTTTGTTAATGACTCACCAAAATGAAAAATTAGTTGACCAATTATTACATACCTTCCCCAATACTAAAGCAATCACCATTAATCAATTAATTAATTGCAATGATCAAGCATTGCAAAATTTGGGGCAATTAATCTTTGATAATATTTATGCCAACTATACAAAAAAGATGTGAAACATTAGTGCTAAAGAAATTGACAAGAATGTTTTAAATCGGTTGCAAATTAATTTAAATACCCAATGAGATTACTTTCCAAATGATAAATATACGGGGATTCCTACCAATGGATTTACTTCTTTTATTGAACAGTTAGTTAATCATCCTTGCATTGAAGTATTTATTAATCAAAGCATGCAAGCTAATTATGATTTAAATTCCTTAAAGTTATTACTTGCTAATCATGTGTATGATGCGATTTTTTACACCGGGATGATTGATAGTTTATTTAACTTTAAATATGGACATTTACCTTACCGCAGTTTACGCTTTGAATTTAAATATGCTAACCAACCATTATTTCAACCTACAAGTGTTGTTAACTACCCTAGTCATCCATTCATGACTAGAATTACTGATTATAATTTTTTATTACGCCAACACTTACCCCATACAGTAATTGGTATGGAATACCCAGGTCAATATGACCCTAGTGATTTAGCATATAACGTTCCTTATTATCCAATTAATAATCCAAGTACGAGAAAGATGTACGCTCAATATTTTCAAGAACTGCAACAAATTCCTAATTTTTATTGTTTAGGTAGGTTAGGTACTTATTCATACATTGACATGGATGATAGCATTTATCAATGCTTACAGTTAATTAAAAAATTAACTCAAAAGGAATGCTAATTAGTTATGGAAACGAAATTATTAAGTGTGGTAATCCCTGCGTACAATAGTGCAGCTTTTATTGGTAAATTATTTACTAAAGTGCCATTTGAACAACTACACGAAGAAGTTGAATTTATTGTCATTAATGATGGTAGCAAAGATAATACTTGGCAAGTACTACAACAGTTGCAAAGTAAATATGGCCAAAATTATGTGCGTATTTACAATAAAGAAAACGGGGGATGAGGTAGTGTCCATAATTTTGCCAAACACATTCCGCTTTATGGTAAATACACAAAAACCCTGGATAGTGATGATTATTTTGATCCGTACGCTCTTTTAAAATTCTTAGACTTTTTAAAAAATCTACCAGACAATATTGACATCATTTTTAGTAATGTTAATTTCATCAACATGGATGATGAAATCATGACCCAAAAATTTTATGATAGCATCTTTCCCACTGATTATTTTTCCATTGATGACATTACGTTTACCAAGTTCTCAGTTTTAAATATTCATACCTTTACCACTTTAACGAAAATCTACCAATCAATTCCCGATTTGCCAACCCACATGTCATATATGGATAGCGTGCTCATTTTTTTATTAGTTAACGCGTGCACTCACCAATGTGCTTTTTTTAAAGAAGCACCGTTATACCAATACCAAGTGGGAAATGAATCACAATCAATCTCCATTCAGAATTTAGCTAAACACCATGATTGACTACGAACGGTAATTGTTACGCAAGCTAATTATTTTAATAGTTTAGACATGGCAAATAAAAATAGCAAAAAGAAAAATTTAAACTTAGGACAAATGATGCAATTAAGTTATTTTCTTTATTGTTATGGCATTGTCAATCGTTCGGATTTAACTAATCATGAAAAAGCTAAGTTAATGTACCAAGAATTAAAAGAAGTCAAAAATATCTTGGGAGTTAATTATGATAAATTCTTTGCTGATTTTTCCATTAACTTAATTAAACTCTTACACTGTAAATTATTGCCCAACATCATCAATCTAGCAGCCATGGTCATTAACACGGGGTATTTAAAAGCCACCAAAAAAGATGGCAAGTGGTTAAACGGGGGCATGATGATCCAAAAGAAAAATAAGCAAAATAATTAATTTTTAATTATTATTTAAAGAAAGGAACAATTTGAATTATGTTATTAAGAGACGACTTTTTATTAAATTTATTTAATTTCTGTTTAGCAAAAAATTTTGGAGTCCAAGTAAGTTTAAGCATGAATGATTTAAAAGCTGACCAAAAGGGATTGCAACCAAACAAAGACATTCCCGATGTGTTTGATGCCATGCTTGACGTTATTGTTTATGCCGTAGGAGCATGTGCCAAATTAGCAGTGATTAATAATGACCCATTAGTATTACACGTTAATAGTATTGATGAAAAGAAAATGGTTCAACGCATTGCTCATTGAAATGATGTTCGCAACTTGCACATCTTTAACTTTCGACGCGAACTTTCATTTATTGTTGAAGAAGTTTATGAAGGAACTTACATTCCGCATGAAAATAGCCATGTGGTAAGCTTTGTCATTGTGGATAAATGCTTTAGCGATTTAATTACTAAATACCAAGGGGACTTTAAGTTGTTACAAAAATTCTTTACTGATCTATATAAAACTTTTATGTTCTGAGGCCAAAAACTTGCAAATAGTTTTGTCAAACAAGATTTCTTTTATTATATGGATGAAGTCATGAACGCCAATGACACAAAAGGCACTAAAACTGATAGTGATGGAAAAATAATCAAGGATACCAAAACTTTTAGTCAACCACAAACTAAATTTGAATTACGTTAATTAAATAAATCAAAGATAAACAAAAAATCACACTGGTAAATCTCACCAGGTGATTTTTTTTATTATTAATTAAAAACAATTAAGACAATGATTAACTAATCATCATTATTAGAAAAGTAAGCATTGATAAACTTAATGTTGCAAGGTAAACTTAATCAGTTGGTGGAATTAGAAACCACTAAGTCACTAAGATTTACGTAATTATTATTAGTATCATAAGCATAATAATGAAGATGCTTATCACTAATAAAGCCAGCTAAAGATGCTTGCTTTTTCTTTTGGTTAAAAATGTAAGTACCTTGCACGTTCTTACTGGTTTCAGCAATTTCATCACTTAAAAATTGCTTATAACCTAAATTGCTAAAGACGTTAATTGCTCCCATCGATGGATCAGTAGAATTCTTTACGCATAGATGTCACGCAATTTCGTCCCCATCTTCTAGTTTTAAAGTATTAACTCCTTTTGCTTTTAATCCTACTAGTGGAATATTCATGCAATTAAATTTAGCTAATCTTCCGCACAACGTGCATAAATAAATATCAGTGTTTAAATCATCAATTAATTTAACGCCTACTACTTCATCATTATCTTCCAAAATAAAACATGATGAAGTACGTGCTTCCTTACTTGAAATAAATTCACTGAGATTTGTTCGTTTCATCTTGCCATTTTTGGTTGCAAAAACAAAACTACCATCTTTAATTTGCATTAATTGGTGCATGTCAAAAGCACTTACAATGTGTTCGTTACTTAGCAAATGTAACTTACTAGTTAAATCTTCCCCATTATCTTTTCATTTTGCATTTTGAATCTTATACGTATCCATGTAACACATCTTTCCAAGATTAGTAAAGAATAAAATTAAACTCTTGTTATTGGATGGAACAATCATGCGTAAGAAATCTTGGGGTGATTTAAAGTTAATTTGGCCAAATTTAACTGGATCAGTTTCTAATTTATTGACCGTTTTAACTTGGTTTAAGTTACTAATAATCACTGCTAAATCTTTAGCAATTAATAAGTCTTTTTCGCTAACCACATTTTCAGTAATTTTCTTGGATTTAATAATTTTGGTTTTGCGTTCATAACCAAACTTATTAATGTATTCTTGCAACTTATCTTTTAAGTAGGTATTTTGTAACACTGGATCATTAATTAGTTGTTGGTAATGATCAATTTTTTGTTTTAAATCAGCTGCTTCATTTTGCAATAAAACAATATCAGTGTTACTTAAACGGTATAACCGTAATAACACGATGGCTTCAGCTTGCTTAAAGGTAAATTCAAAGCGATTAATTAAATTTTGAATGGAATCTTGTTTATCTTTAGAATGCCGAATAATAACAATAATTTCATCCAAAATACTAATAGCTTTCATTAAACCTTGCACAACTTCATACCGTTCTTTTGCTTCGTTTAGTAAGTATTGGTGAACTTTAATTACGGTTTCAATGGCATACAATAAGTAATAACGCAAGTAATTTAAGATGTTAATCTTACATGGTCTGCGATTATAAATTACCATCATGTTCGCACTGAAGTTAATTTGCAGTTGCGTATTTTTATATAAATAATTCATAATCTTTTCGGGATCAACTTGGTTATCACTTAATTCAAGTTCAATACTAATTCCATTTTTATCAGTGGCATCAATAACATTTAATACCCCTGGTAATTTGTTATTAGCAATTAATTCCCCAATTTTTCCTACCGTATCACTTTTAATCGTATCAAACGGAATATCAGTAATCACAATCTTCGGACTTTCCTTGGGATTAGTTGAATTAACAAAGTGGTATGAAGAACGTAAGGTGATCTTGCCTTCCCCACTTTCATAACACTTAATTACTTCATCATAATTAATAATAATCCCTGCGGTTGGAAAATCAGGGCCGGGCATGATGTTAAGAATTTCTTTTATGGTGGTGTTTGGATGATCAATTAAGTAAATGATTGAATTTAATAATTCCGTAATGTTAAATAACGGAATGTTAGTTGCATACCCTGCTGCAATTCCACTGGCTCCATTGACAAGCAAGTTTGGTAATAAAGTGCTTAAAATGGTTGGTTCAGTTTCCGTATCATCAAAATTATTGATAAAAGGATAAATCTTTTTATCAATGTCACTTAGCATTTCTTGCCCATATTCACTTAAACGGGCTTCAGTATACCGCATGGCAGCTGCCGGGTCATTATCAATTGAACCTTTGTTGCCGTGCACTTCAATTTCGGGTAAATTGTTCTTTCAATCTTGAGCCATTCTGATTAATGCTTCGTAGATTGATGCATCCCCGTGGGGGTGGTATTTACCTAATACGTCTCCCACTGTTCTTGCACACTTTTTAAATTGACTAGTGGGTGTTAAATTCAACTTGTACATTGCATACAAAATGCGCCGTTGCACTGGTTTTAAACCATCTCTTAATTCAGGTAATGCTCGATCTTGAATAATGTATTTAGCATACCGGTTAAATCCTTCGGCTAAAATATCATCAAAATTAGCATTAATTTGGTTATTCAAATTTTCAACTGGTGCTTCGATATTTTCTTTAGTTTTTCTTGCCATAGTAATAATAATTAATCATCAGTAAAGTTAATATTTTCCGTAATTCAATCTTTTCTTAATTGCGAATCTTCACCCATTAAGATGTTTAATCTGCGTTCTGCTAGTGCTGCATCCCCAAGATTCACCTTAATGATTTGTCTGGTTGCTTTATTCATCGTCGTTAAATAAAGTTGTTCGGGATTCATTTCCCCTAATCCCTTGTAGCGTTGAATTTCACAATTACCCATCGTCTTTTTCACTTCTTCTAATTCAACTTCATTTCACGCGTATTTAATGACGTTGGTTTTCTTATTTTCTAGTTTAAATAATGGAGGCATCGCTATAAAAATATGCCCATTTGTAATTAAATCGGGAAAATAACGATAAAACAAAGTTAATAATAATAATTGAATATGACTTCCGTCCGTATCCGCATCAGTCATGATAATGACCTTACCGTATTTTAGTTTACGTAAATCAATATCTTTGCCTACACCCATCCCTAAACTAGCAATGATATTTACAATCATTTCACTTTTTAGTGCATCCGCAATGGATGCTTTATTGACGTTTAAAATCTTTCCTCGTAACGGTAAGATTGCTTGCGTAATCCGGTCCCGGCCTAATTTAGCACTTCCACCCGCTGATTCCCCTTCGACAATAAAAATTTCATTTTTCATTGGGTCTTTACCTTGGGCAGGAGTTAATTTACCTGCTAATAAACTAGCATCTTTTTTCACATTGTGCAATCGTTTGGTAGCTTCCCTAGCGTTCTTGGCATTAATGCGTGCTGACTTACATAAATAAGCATGATCAATAATGGTTTTGGCTTGGTCTTTATTTTTTTCTAATCATAACATTAATTCCTTGCATACAATGTCATACACAATGTTTTTGGCATCTTGCGTAAATAATCTTCCTTTAGTTTGCCCTTCAAACATGATGAGTTTTTCCGGAATATTAACGTTAAGCACACAAGTTAATCCTTCGGTTAAATCACTTAGTTCTAGTTCGTGATTTTTACTTACATTAATTTTTCATTTATCAATATAAGCATTAAACGTTTTTACTAACGCATTATGAAAACCAAGTTCATGACTACCCCCATCAATGGTTTTAGCACTATTAGCAAATGAAATCATAATTTCACTACTTGAATCACAATATTGCAATGCACATTGCATGCTCATGCTATTTAGTGATCCTTCCATGCTAATAATTGGGGAAATAATTGTTTTACCTAAATTAATGAAGTTGATGTAATCTTGTAATCCATGATCAGAATAATAAATTACTTCTTCGTTCGTATTTTCATCTTTAAATACTAATTTTAAGCCTTTAAACAAGAAGCTAAATTCTTGCATGCGTTCTTTAATTAGACTGGGATTAAACGTAATTTGTTTAAAGATTTTAATATCAGGGTGAAAGGTAACTAAAGTCCCAGTACTTTTGGTTGGGATTTTTAAATCAATGGTTGGTTGAACAATCTTGCCCCCATCTTCATATTTGGATTCATACGTAGTTTTATTCCGAAATACTTGCACGTTTACTCAGTCACTTAACGCATTAACTACACTGGCCCCTACTCCGTGTAAACCACTGGCAATTTGGTAATTGGAATCATCAAATTTACCCCCAGCGTGTAACATCGTAAACACTGTATCAAGTCCACTTAAATTTGATGTTTCATTTAAATCA
Organism: bacterium; assembly: GCA_017633835.1. Next base: position 378 of record JAGBOP010000042.1, on the reverse strand, counting down.
ACTGGAATTCCCCGTCCATTATCTTTGACGCTAATACTATTGTCTTTATGTAACGTTAGTTCAATTAAATCAACCTTGCCTGCATACACTTCATCAATCGCGTTATCAAGAATTTCCCATACTAAATGGTGTAATCCCCTGGCATCGGTTGATCCAATATACATCCCGGGTCGTTTTCTGACTGCTTCTAGTCCTTGTAAAACTTTAATGTTTTTTGCACTATATTCATTACTACTCATAAGGTATCTTTTTTATTAAATTAATTTTGTCTTAAAAATATTTTATTAAAATATATAAATATATAGACATAAAACAAATAAATCATTAAATAGGTAATACGATGTTAAAAATTAATATTAGAGATAGTGATATTGCTTT
>JAGBOP010000041.1 GCA_017633835.1 bacterium | reverse complement strand
TTAAAAGAAAATTAGGATAAATGTTAAACACAAAACATCTCAAAAAGTATCAGTAACTTTAAGAATGAATTATCAGAGAATTTGAGAGTTTGTATCAGCGGATTTGCGGACGGACAACACGAAGTTAGTCCGGATAGCGAGGAAATTGAGCAAACTTGAACCAAAGGTTCAATTGCGGAACTTTCCGAGCGTGGAGCAAATCCAAGACGGGAGTTTTGAAATATTTCCCCGAAAACTTAAAAAGTTTGAGAATTCTCTCAAACTTCCGGGGGTACTTTTCTCAATCTTTCTGATAATCTACAACGTGCCTACTTGTTTTGCTTCAAAGAACTTTGTTCTTTTTGCAAAAGCACTTCGCACTCTGCTCGCTTGCGCTGGACCCGAACCTGTGAAGTCTTAAAACGCTTGCTATGTCACTATTCATCTTAACTCACCTTTACAACAAGTCAAGTCTATCAATCAATAATACCGCACATTTCAGACACATTTTTTAACATGGGCTGAAAACGAACCGATGATAAAATTTTAATTCAAAATTTGTTTAATATTGAGTGCGACACCTGATTAAACTAAAATAGCATTTTCTCTATAAACTTTTGCCTAATTCATACGCTTGGGTTGGATAAGGGGTTGTTTTAAGATGTTCAACGCTTTCAATACCAATTGCGTTAATAATTCCTACATTTTCGATATTTAACCAATTCAAAATTGCTTGATAATTATTATTCAAAACATCTTTTACTTCTGCAACAGGTGAATGTTGAACAGAAATTAAAACTGATTTATTTTTCTTTTCTCTTAAAATTGGGTCAATACTGTAAAATCTGTCAATAACCTTCTTTATAGTAGATGTCATTTCAAAATAGTATATTGGTGTAACAAATGCTATAACATCCGAATCTAAAAGATGTTCTCTTAATCCCACAAAATCATCTTTATGAATGCAGGGTTTTGAACCCATTGCGCAGGCATTACACCCAAGACAATTTTTAATATCAGCATGGGCAGAATCAAAACGATAAATCTCGTGTCCGTTTTCTTTTGCACCGCGAATAAATTCATCTGCCATATAATTTGATGTCCCGTTTTTGCGTGGACTTCCTGTTAATACTGTTATTTTCATATATACCCTCTATAATGCCTTAATACTCACAAAATAATAATATCATAAATTAAAATGATTTTTAATTAACAAGTTTTTGTTAATAATTTCTTGAAAAATAAAATTTACTACAATATTATAAATTTAGTAAGGTATTTTTACTCTAAGTTCGTATTAGAACAGTTATTATCGACATTAGGCAATCGGCCGAAATGCCCCTTACAGGAAGAGGAATTTTTGGAAAACAGTATAACGGAAGAAAGGCGTGAGCCTTCCATAAATCCGTGGCTTGTTACGATTCCTCTTGTTACGGCAGCATTTTTGTTTGCACTAAATGAAACAATAGCAAATGTGGCCCTGCCTTATATTGCGGGAACAATTTCTATAAGCAGAAATGAATCAACTTGGATTGTTACAAGTTATCTTGTTGCCAGTTCAATTATTATTCCTGCTATCGGGTATTTGTGCAAAGTTTTCGGGCGAAAGAAATATTTTATATTCAGTATAGTTTTATTTACTGTCGCATCTTTGTTGTGCGGATTATCCCGTTCAATGCCTATGATTGTAATATCAAGATTTTTACAAGGTATTGGCGGAGGTGCAATATTACCTTTGGTTCAGGCTATTATGATGGAAATATTTCCTCAAAAAGAGTGGGGCAAAGCAATGTCTTTGTACGGATTTGCTTTTGTAATTGCACCTATTGTCGGACCTGTAATAGGCGGTTGGCTCACGGAAAATTGGTCCTGGCCATGGATATTTTTGATTAATGCGCCTGTCGGACTTGTTTGTGCTGTTTCATTAGTCAAATTAATAAAAGATCCGCCTTACGCTAAAAAACAAGCAAATGCAAAGATGGATTTTTTTGCGTTTGGAATGCTTGTTGTTTGGATACTTTTATTACAGGTTGTTTTGGATAAGGGAAACGATGCAGGTTGGTTTGATGCTTCTTGGGTTTGTTGGCTTATGGGAATATCAACAACAGCAGGAATACTGTTTTTCTATACCCAATTTAAGAATAAAAAAGACCCGTTACTTGATTTAAGATTATTAAAAAACTTAAATTTTTTATTCGGAACTTTAATTCAAATGGTATTATTATTTTTTTTAATTGCTTATGAAATGTTATTACCGTCTATGCTGATAGGCTTAATGGGGTA
>JAGBOP010000040.1 GCA_017633835.1 bacterium | reverse complement strand
GTGCGTTGCTTATAGTCTTGCTTATCTTGAGCATACTTATAAGCAATAAAGATGCTAAATACTAATGCCATTTGGGAAATTAACACAATAATAAAGATGATGACATTACCCCAGTGGTTTTGAATGACATAATCCCCAATGTTCATTCCACATAAACTATAAACACTAACTGAAAAGAAAATGGCATCTAGTAATTTTTTATCTACATAGTGAGCATTATGATAAACTGTACCAGCATAATAAAAATAAAAAGCTAATGTACCAAGTACACTCATTGCCACCCCAAAAATAGTTAACACTAAACTGTTAGTAATCATCGCATCCGAAAAACGCTTTTGGATGCTCTTTAGTTTTTTAAAGAATGGTAACTTCCGAATTAAGTAGTAAACTGCACTTACTAACATTACTAACTTAATTTGTCCCGTACTACTTGACGGTGTACAACCAATAAACATGTTAACAATGTAAAGTCATTTATTATAGTCATTTAAGTTAGCAACATTAAAAGTAATAAAAGCTGCTGAATGAGTATTTAACATTGAAAAGAAGATGGCTCAGTTTTTATTAGCGACCGGATTTTGTCCCCACGGTGAATAAATACTATTTAATACATGGTTATTATCATAATTAGCAGCAATGATAATACTTGATGGTACTTGATCAATGTAAGCAAAGATAAAAGTTAAGATGGTGGTAATAATGGTTAAGAAAATAACAATGTTTAAACTTAATTTGGAATACATAGACAAATGGTATTGTTCGTGTCGGATGTGCATTCTAATTTTTAGAATGACATCATAAAACAATGGAAAACCAAATCCCCCAATAAAAAATTCAAGTCCTAAAATGCATTGGATGACAACTCCTAGACCATTACGGTATACTTCCAAATTAGCAAAACCAAATAAAGTCATCCCCGCATTCGAAAGTCCACTTGCAGAATCAAACACCGCACTTCATAACGAACTTACTATGTGATGATATTGAGGAATAATAATGTGCGTAAACCCAACAAAATATTGTCCAAAGACAGGAGCAGTTTCAGGATAATAACCTGGAATATAAAAAATGCATACTCACAAAACAAAAGCAAAAAGAGTTTGTAATCCCCCTATGATTACAATGTTTCACTTTAACATTGACAAGTTGGTGTTAATCCGATCTTCCCCTTTTTCTAATTCGACTAGTAATTTATTACTAAAGGTTTTATTACTGGAATTATTCCGAAAGGAAATATAAACGTTAGAAACAATATAAGAAAAGATTAACCCCCCAAACTCCATTAAGATAAAAATAATTACTTGCCCCCCAATGCTGTACGTTTCGGGAATAGGATGCAACATTAAACCAATGACAGTAATGGTTGATAATGAAGTAAATAAGGAAAAAAAGTAATTGTTTTGCTTACTAGCATGAAATGCAACAGTTTGTGCTCCTGGAATCATTAAGAATCCGGCAAAAATCATGACTACAAATAAGTAAAGAGCCATTGCTTGCAAGATTGGGTTAGCAGCTAAGATTTTTAAAAATAATCGCTTTCACCAATTGATTTTAGAAACCAGTGCAATTTGGTTAATCTGCTTATTAATTCCTTTTACTAAATCGTAAGTAAAGTCAAAATCATTGTTTAGTTCAGACGTGGTCTTTTTAACAATGTTTTTGACTCCATCACCAATTTCTTTGGCTACTAGTTTTGCATTGTCATTGATCACTTGCCGATTTTGCTTTTTGGAAACTTCTTTTGCCATCCTTGTTTACTTCTTATATTTATATATAAATAATATAAGAGGATGAGGATTTATTGAATGTTTTAGAAAAAATCTAGTTAGTAATTAACTAACTAGTTTGCTAAAATAAACATCAATTCCTAATTTATTTGCATCTATAAATGAAAATAAGCAATTGAAAATTAACTGGAATTAAATAATGATTTTCTTAATTACTATTCATTAATTAAGATTGTTAATTATTTATCAAATTAGTTATTTTGTGGTGCCATTATAACATAATCAACTAAAAAATTAAATAAATTTTGAAAATAAATCATAATTTAAAATTCATGAAAAGAATGATTTAATATTTTTTTCAAAATTCAATTCCTTATTTTAAACTTAATTATTTTCATCAAACTCCATAATAGAGATATTACTCAACTAAAGGAGTTTATTGTATGAAAAAGAAAATTTGAAAAATTTTAGGTGGTGTGCTGGGAATTGCTGCGATTGGATGTATTATTCCCGCATGTGTAGTTTCTTGTGGATCATCTGGTTCTACTGCAAGTGCACCAGCTAGTCAAACTACTTCTACTACTACAAGTGATAGTAGTGCTAAAACTAATAGTTCAGTCAAGACCCAAAGTACTTCTAACAGTGATGTAAATAGT
>JAGBOP010000039.1 GCA_017633835.1 bacterium | reverse complement strand
TGACTGTATTGTTGGGATTAACTTATTACGGGAAGGACTTGATGTTCCAGAAGTATCGCTAGTAGCAATTTTAGATGCTGATAAAACTGGTTTATTTCGGAACGAACGTTCATTAATTCAAACGATTGGTCGAGCAGCCCGAAATGTGAATGGCCATGTCATCATGTATGCAGACCAAAAAACTGAAGCCATGGAAAAAGCCATTAAGGAAACTGAACGGCGCCGGGAAATCCAAACTAAATATAACGAAGAACACCATATTACTCCCCACACAATTATTAAACCAATTAGCAAACTACCAAATATCAGTGATTCAAGTGAAAGTAAAACTCATAATCATAATAAGAGTACTTTAAGTGATAAGATGCAAGCAAAATTAGCTAACAAACTTGAAAAAGAAATGCTCAAAGCGGCTGCTAATAAAGAATATGAACGGGCAGCGGAATTACGTGATATGATTTTTGAGATGCGAGGGAAAATTGTAAAATAAATACTACCATGATGGTTTAATCATGGCTAATATTTAATTTTTGATAAAATAAATATATTTATAATTAAGGTTAATTAATACAAATAGGTGATTAAATACTATGAAAACTGAAATTCAACCAAAAACACAAATCGTAACTTTTAAATGTGCATCTTGTGGATCTGAATTCAAAATTGAATCAACGTACCACAATGAAGTTTGCAACATTGATGTTTGCTCACACTGCCACCCATGATACATGGGTAAAACCAGTTCCACTGCAAACGTTGCTAAGTCTGATAAATTGACAAGCAAATTTGAAACTGGTAAGCAATTTAAGAGCACTAAGAAAGCCCCAGTTCACAAGGAAGTAAAAGAACCAAAGAGTTCTTCTAAGATGAACGGCTTTAGTGATCTAGAAGCTAACGCAACTACTGAAAATACCACTGAAGAAAAGTAGTACAAGTTTTCTTAAATAATTTTTATGGAATATAACAAACGTTTATATACTACCGTAGATAGTATTTATAAACGCATTGAAGAATTCAAACAAGAATTAGAAACCTGTACAGATATTAACAAAATCAAAAATCTTAATAAACAAATCAAGGACAATCAAGATGTTTGCGATTTGTTTTTAACTTATAAACAAGATATTGATTTTGCCGACCAATGCGAAAAAATTATTGCTACGGAAAAAGACCCAGATTTAATTAAAATTGCTCAAGATGATTTAGCAAACATTAAGTCAAAAATTGGTGCCAAAGAAGAACAAATTAAGATTATGCTCCTTCCCAAGGATGAAAATGACTCTAAGAACGTTATTGTCGAAATGCGTCCGGCGGCAGGAGGAGATGAATCTTCTATTTTTGTGTCTGATCTTTTTGATTGCTACCAAAAATATGTTGAAAGTCAAGGCTGAAAAATTCAAATTTTAAACATTACTCAAAATACTTTAGGAATTGATTTTATTGCCTTCAAAATTATGGGTAAAGATGTTTACTCCAAAATGAAGTTCGAATCCGGAGTACACCGGGTTCAACGTGTCCCATTAACCGAAAGTAAAGGAAGAGTACATACTTCTACCATTACAGTAGCAGTTCTTCCCGAAGTTGATGATATTCAAGTGGTGATTAACCCAAGCGACTTACGTGTTGATACTTATCGTTCCGGAGGAGCTGGGGGTCAACATGTTAACCGAACTGACTCCGCCGTACGCTTAACTCACTTACCAACTGGAATTGTGGTTGCATGTCAAGAAGGTCGCAGCCAAATAGAAAACCGGGAAACTGCTATGCAAATGCTAAGAGCGAAGTTGTGAGAAAAATATAAAAACGAACAACACGAAGCAATCTCAAGTATGCGTAAGAATCAAGTTGGAACCGGTGAAAGAGCGGAAAAGATTCGGACTTATAACTATCCCCAAAACCGGGTTACTGACCACCGTATTAACTTGACATTAAATAAGCTTGACCAAATTATGTTAGGTCATCTTGACGAAATCATTTCGGCTCTAGTAGCAAATGACCAATTAGAAAAGCTAAAGGAATTAGAACTATAATGACATTCTTTCAGTTACAAAAGAAATTTTTAACAAAATATAACTACAATGATGATCCAAACTTGGATCATGATTTTTTGGAATTATTATTTTCGTATTCTCACAAAGTAAAAGATGTGCAACACTTTTACTTGTATCGCAACCAACCAATTGATTTTGAAGATCGCTTAACCAGTTTTTATCTTGATTTGTTTCTTGTTTGTAACTGTAAATTTCCGGCTGCTTATTTAACCCATAACAAGAGTTTTTATAATTATCAATTTTTAATTAGAAAAGGAGCATTAGTTCCACGACCAGAAACTGAATTATTAGTTGATAAAATAATTTTGGAAAACTTTTCCAAAATAAAAATTCTTGATTTGTGTGCAGGCATTGGTAATATCGGTCTTTCATTGGCAAAGTCTTTAAATGCCAAAGTTACTTTAGTGGAAAAATATGAAATTCCGTTCCACTTAATGAAACTAAATGCTAAAAAGCTTAAAGTTCAACGCCAAGTGCATTTAAAGCAAGAAGATGTCAAATTATTTTTGATTACCAATAAGCAAAAATATGATGTGGTCGTAATGAATCCTCCTTACATTAGTACTACGAGTAAGGATGTAGAAAAAAGTGTACTTAAGTACGAACCACACAGTGCTTTGTTTGCAAGAAATAATGGTCTTTATTTTTATCAATTGTTACTAACTAATTTACCTTATTTAATGAATAAAAAAATTAAGGTATATTTAGAAATTGACCCGTCATTAGTCAATTTATTAACAAAATTATTAGAACGGATTTGATGAAAAGATGCTTTTAGTTATTCATATGTTTTTGAAAAAGATTATCATCAATTAGTTCGTTATTTAATTATTAAAGTAGAGGAAAAATAATGGAATGATGTTCATACGATGATTTTGATAAGATTATTGATTATTTAATGCATAATAAAGCAGTATTAATGGAAACTGATACTGTTTTAGGATTATTTAGTAAGAATGAAGATTTACTATACGCACTAAAAAACCGACCAAAACAAAAGAAGATTGTTTTATTAGTAGAAAATGTTGACCAAATTCCGCATCCAAGCAAGGAATTAAGAAGATTAGCAGCCAGTTTTTGACCAGGTCAATTAACCCTTATTTATGATCACATTTCTTATCGGATTCCTAACCATAAAGAAGTATTAAAAGTATTACCAATTGTCGGCCCTGTATATTGCACTAGTGCTAACATTAGTGGAGAAGAACCATTTCGCAATAGTAAAGAAGCATTCGATAAATTTCAAAATAATCCAGCTAGCAACAACTTATTAGTTGTTAAAGGCGTATCATATACTCCAAGTCCAAGTACTATTTATGACCTTGATACGAAGAAAATTATTCGTCAAGGAGCTATTACTTTAGCTGAAATTGAAGATTCTTTAAACAGCATCAAATAGGAAACTAATCATGATTTATTTAGGATCAGATCATGCTGGTTATTTAGTTAAATGTGCTATTGTTGATTATTTCAACAAAAATAAAATTCCTTATGTTGATTGTGGAACGAACAGCATTGATTCCACTGACTACCAAAAATTTGCCTTTAAAGTATGCGAAAAAGTCATTTTGAATAAGAATGATAAAGGTATTTTAGTTTGTGGAACGGGAGTGGGAATGAGCATTGCTGCCAACAAAGTACCAGGAATTATTGCTGGTCTAGTTGACAAAAAAGAATTAACAGTTTATGCTGCTAGTCATGATCATTGCAATGTCTTGTGTTTAAGCGGTAAATATGTTAGTATTGCTGATAATTTGGAAATTGTACAAACATTCTTAAATACTACTCCCCTTTATGATTACCATTATGATCGAGTTAAAGCAATCATTGATTATGAAAATAACCATAAAAAATAGGAAATAAGATAACGTGTTAGATAAAGAAGTAGAATCATTAATTATTCAAGAAAAAAAACGGGAACAAGATTACATTAATCTGATTCCAAGTGAAAACTACGCTTCACAAGATATTTTAGATGCCACTGGTTCAGTATTCATGAACAAGTATGCTGAAGGATATCCAAAGAAACGGTATTATCCTGGTACAGAAGTCGTAGATGAACTAGAATTGCTAGCTATTGAACGAGCCAAAAAATTGTTTAACTGTCAATTTGCCAATGTTCAAGCTTTAAGTGGTTCGATGGCAAATGAAGAAATTTATTTTGCCTTATTGCAACCGGGTGACCATATTTTAAGTATGAACTTAATTGATGGGGGTCACTTAAGTCACGGCAGCAAAGTATCATTTGCTGGAAAATATTTTCAAATTGATCATTACTATGTTGATAAAGAAAGTGAATTGCTTGATTATGATGCAATTAAGGAACTTGCATTAAAAATTAAACCCAAATTAATTATTGCGGGTGCAAGCAATTATTCTCGTATTATCAACTGACAAAAATTTAAAGAAATTGCAAGTGAAGTAGGAGCATATTTACTTGCTGATATTTCGCATATTTCTGCTTTAGTTGTCACTGGATTACATCCTTCTCCATTTCCTTATGCTGATGTAGTAATGACAACGATGCAAAAGCAAATTCGGGGTCCGCGAGGGGCAATTATTCTTTCCAATGATCCTATAATTGCTAAAAAAATTGACAGTGCAGTTTTCCCAGGAATGCAAGGTGGTCCGCAAGAAAATATTATTGCTGCTAAAGCAGTAGCATTTTATGAAGCAAGTTTACCATCTTTTAAAAGTTATTGCGAAAATGTAATCAAGAATAATAAAGCATTATGCCAAGTATTTCTTGACCACAATTACCATGTAATTGGTAATGGAACTGATAACCATTTATTTTGCGTTAATGTTTATCAAAAATGCCATCAAACCGGTGATGTGGTTGAACATTGATTAGAACAAGCTCATATTCTTGCAAATATGAACACAGTTCCTTATGATCAAAACAAACCAATGCATCCAAGTGGTATTCGGATGGGTTCACCAGCTATGACTACGAGAAATTTGAACGAACAAGAATTTAAACAAATTGGTGAATGAATTGTTCAAATTATTGATAGCAATGGTGATGAACAAGTAATTAATCAAGTTAAAGAACAAGTAAGATTATTACTAAAAAACCATCCAATTTATTAAAAATAAACTTTTAAGATAACAATAAAAGTATGCTTTTTAAGGGCATACTTTTTATTTTATACTTCCATGATATTAGTAAAAATCCGTGGAGTTTTATGCTTAGTTCGTCAAATGTATTGACTAACAATATTAAAGACCTTACTGCGTAAGAATTGATGGGAAGGAATTTCTTTTTTATCTTTTAATTCCTTTTGCACCATTTGCTTAATAGTACTCATAATCTTATTTACCAATCATGCATTTTCTTTAGCATAAAAACATCCCCGGGTGGAAATAATTGGATTAGTATTTAAAGTATTAGTATTTTTATTAAAGATTAAAAGCACATTAAACACCCCATTACTAGAAATGTTTTGGCGTTCTTGAATTATTTCTCATGAGTCGTTGTTATCATGGTCACCATCTTGTGCTTGGTTACCATCAATATAGGTGTTACCAATTGGAACAAAGTCGTCAGTAACTTCGACCACTCCGTCATACAATTCAAGTTTTTGCCCTAGTGCACTTACTTTAATGGCATTTTCGTCCATGCCAACTAATTCGGCCAAATTCTTTAAACTTGCCATCATCTTGTATTCACCGTGAATTGGAATTAAATTAGTTGGACGTAAAATCTTAATTAACAATTGCAATTCAGTTTGGGTAGCGTGACCCGAAGCATGAATTTTACAGTTAGGACCATTTTCATAAACCTTAACACCACATTTATAAATTTGGTTTACTAATTCTTCAACACTTAAATAGTTTCCAGGAATAGGGTTGGAAGATAAGATTACTGTATCAGTTGGTTTAAAAGTAACATAATGGTGCTTTCCATAAGCAATTTGACTTAAAGCGGCTAATTCTTCACCTTGCGATCCGGTTAATAAAATCGCCACTTCATTATCAGGATAATTAGCAATTTCAGCTGGTGTAATAAATGTTTCGTTTGGCACGTTTAAATAACCAATTTTGCGTGATACATTTACGTTCGTATCCATACTACGTCCCATTAAGCAAACTTTGCGGTTATTAGCTACACAAATAGCAATGATTTGTTCAATCCGGGAAAGATTGGAAGCAAAACTAGAAACAAAAACCCGACCAAGTTGTTTACCAATAATTTGCTTTAAGTTTTTGATGACGTAATATTCACTAGCACTAAAACCTTCGCGTTGAGCATTCGTTGCTTCACACATTAAAACTGCAACGTCGCGTTGCCCTAATTCAGCTGCTTTTTGAATATTAAATTGATCACCATAAGTAGAAAAATCAAACCGGAAGTCACCAGTTTCAAAAATTAAACCATTCGGAGTGGTAACTGCAGCAGCAAATGCATCAGGAATGGAGTGAGCAACCCGGCAAAATTCAACCGTAAAATGCTTTGTTTTAAATTTACTATCATCGTTAATGGGATGTAAATCTTTTGCGACGTTAAACTTAATGTCCTTGTATTCACTCAATTTCTTTTTAATCAATTCGCAAGCTAATTTACCAGCCCAAATTTCCGGAACTTTCACATTTTTTAATAAGTGTGGAATCGCACCAATATGGTCTTCGTGACCATGGGTGATTACTAAAGCCTTAATCTTCTTTTCATTTTCTTTTAAATAATCAATGTTGGGAACAATTCCATTAATTCCTGGTTGGTTTTCACTACCAAACTTAATCCCTGCATCAACAATAACGATTTCATCTTCGTGTTGGATAACATACATATTCTTTCCAATTTCTCCCACCCCACCCAACGCAAAAATATAAGTTGGTGCGTGATTGCGTGTTAAAGAGTTAATTGGAGAATTAGGAGTTTTAGAATCAGTTGCTTCAATTAATTTATTATTTTCTTCAGTTAACATATAAATAAAAATTACTTTGTATTAGTTTCTTTTGTTTTATTAATTTCTAATTGATTATTAGCATCAATGGATGGTTTTGGTGCAGTTTCTTTTTGCAAATTCATTGGTTCATAAGCAGTTGCATTATCAGGAATTTGAGCAATCCGGTCATAATAAACTAAACCATGCAAATGATCAATTTCGTGTTGTAAACAAATTGCTAAAATTCCTTTGGCATCAATGATAATGTCTTTTTTATTAAAGTAGTCATAAGCACTAACTTTAACCGTTTTATAACGAATAGATACCCCTGGGTAATCTCCATCAACAGATAAACATCCTTCGCCCCGTGGTAAATAGGTTTTGGCTACAGAACTAGAAATAATTTTGGGATTAAATAACATGTATTTATGTTCAATGCCATCACCATCAAAGTGAACGTAAACGATTTGTTTTGGAACCCCTAATTGGTTAGCAGCAATGGCAATTCCGGGTACAATGTGCAATTTCTTAGCATGATTAGCATATGATTCATCAATATATGCTTGCATTTTTTGCATTAATAATTGGTCGTCAGCAGTAATGGCATTAGGATCTACGGGAGCACAATGCATGCGAATTACTAACTTATCGTCCATGGATAATCATTTTTTATTTGGTATTAATTCTTTCATAATCAAGGAAAAACATTCGATTTTGTTAAAATTACTTATTATAAAATTATAAATAAAAATAGCAAAGTTTAGATAATATTATTAATTATAAAAAAACAATATGGCACAAGGAAAATTAATTATTATAAGTGGTCCAAGTGGAGTTGGTAAAAAAACCATCTTGGATGAAATCATGCAAGATAAATCTTTAAACTTGCACATGTCAATTTCCATGACAACTAGATTACCACGCAACAATGAACAAGATGGCATTGATTATTTTTTTACCAATGTGGATCATTTTAAGGATTTAATCCAAAAAAATAACTTCTTGGAATATGCAATATACAACAATAATTATTATGGCACCCCAAAATCATTTGTTTGTGACCAACTAGCATGTGGAAATAATGTTCTATTAGAAATTGAAACAGCGGGGGTTAAAAAATTAAGTAGTTTTGATTTACCAATGACCAAAATATTTATTGCCCCTCCCTCAATCGAAACCTTAAAAGAACGGTTGATTAAACGTAATACTGAAAGTATGGATGTCATTAACCAACGTTTAGCAAAAGCTAAAGAAGAATTAAAGTTAACTAAGATGTACGATTATATGGTGGTTAATGACGAATTAAATAATTGCATTGAACAACTTCGTAGTTTAATCAAACAAATTATTAATCATGACTAAAGTATTAACTTCATATTTACAACTTGATGAATTTACTAAAAATAAAGATAAATTAATTTTTCTATTTGCTACTACTATTCCCAATGAAATAAAAACATTACTTGCTGATTGTCCTGTTGACGTAATTATCATCAATCCACATGTTTTTGAAGCATTAACAAAAAAATACAACGTCAAACAAGATTTAACGTTAGTATTTTTTAATTATGATTTTGTTATTTATCAAACTGATGATAAACAAGCAATTATTAATTTTCTAAAACTTAAACAATATTAGTGTAAGGTTAAAAGCACACTTAATAAAGTATTAATGGCTTTATTGGTGATGGTAATGCGATCTTGCAATTCATTGTAGGATTTAAATTGTAATTCGTAATCATTAAACTCATCAACCACATATATGGAAATGAAGGCATGTCCGTTTGGATTGTTCTTCATTTTTTCATCCACTTGCAAATTCGGAATTTCTTTCAAATTAGGGTCATTGCTCGTCGATACAACACTTAATACGCAATCACAATCATATTCATCATGGAAATATTTAGCAAGTTTGCGAGCGTTATTCTTACAAATAAAATTTTTCGTATCTAAATCAAACTTTCACGCTAATGACAAATCATTAAAAACAAACCCAAATTGATAGACTTTAGCATAATCATCATAGACTGCAAAGTTTGATGAAATCATTCCACTGGTACTTGTTTCCACAATTCCTACTTTTAAGTTTAATTCTTGTAATCGTGAAATAACAATATGATGTAAACCCATGTTTATTGTTTAACCTTTACTAAAGCAATTTGCTTGCTAATTTGTACCATGTAAATTCCCATTGATACTAAACTAAATAAAGTAGCAACTAGCATCACAAAGTTTTGACCTAAATATCAATCCACTTCTTGGTTTGTAGCTAGTGCTAAGTCAAAACCAAAATGCATAAAGAAGAAAATTAAAATTAAACCAACTAATTCAAACACAGTTTTTAATTTTCCTCACATCGAAGCTGGTACAATGATTTGCTTACTTAATGCATGCATTCTAAATGCGTCGACAATAAAGTCCCGCAAAATTAAAAGTACACAAACCCAGATTGGAATTAATGATAAATAAGCAAAGCAAATTAACACGCCATCAACCAATAACTTATCAGCTAATGGATCCCAAATTTTGCCAAAGTCTGATACCCAATGATATTTTCTAGCAATATATCCATCTAAGAAATCAGTTAAAGAAGCAATAACAAATAGAATTGCAGCTAAAATTTCATTGAGTTGAAATGAAGCAGTAGCTGAACTTACAGCCCCATTTAACTTTAAACTATAACAAATTGGTCCGAATGGCACTAACACAAAGATAATCACAATAATCATTAAGATAATGCGAAAAATTGTGAGTGCATTCGGAATATTCTTTTTTTGAAAATATTTTCTGATAAGAAGCATCTAGAACTTTAATGAACCAGGGAAACGTGGGAAAGAAATAACATCGCGAATGTTTTCAACTGCAGTTAACATCATAACCATTCGTTCAAAACCAATCCCAAAACCAACCGATTTATAATAACCATATTTCCGTAAGTTAATGTATCAGTCAAGAACTTGTGTATTCATCTTTAATTCTTCACACCGAGCAGTTAGTTTATTATAGTCCCCTTCCCGTTCACTACCACCAACTACTTCACCAATACCAGGTACTAAGCAGTCAAAAGCAGCCACGGTTTTTTGGTCAGGGTTAGCTTTCATGTAGAATGCTTTAATTTCTTTTGGATAGTTAACAAGGAAAATTGGCATTTGGTAAACTTGTTCGCATAGGTATTTTTCGTGTTCGCTACCTAAGTCTAAACCAAAGAAAATATCTTTGTTTTCAAAGTTTACTTTACCAGCATCTGAATGTTCTTTTAATAAAACTATTGCATCTTTATATTGAACAATTGGGAATGGATTTTCTGCATATTTGTGCAACCGTTCAATTAACGTTGGATCATTCTTACTTGCACAAACTTCAAGTTCATATTTGCAGTGTTCAAGTACTCATTTAATGACGTATTTTAAAGTGTCTTCTGCAATCTTAATTCCGTGGTTAAAATCGCTAAATGCCATTTCTGGTTCAATCATTCAGAATTCAGAAATGTGGCGGTTAGTGTGGGAATTTTCTGCTCTGAAAGTTGGACCAAATGTATAAATATCCTTAAATGCTTGGGCGTATGCTTCACCATGTAATTGACCAGAAACAGTTAAATAACCAGTGGTACCAAAGAATTTTGCATTGGTTTTATCTTCTCTGGTAGTTACAATGAAGTTTTCTCCTGCTCCTTCACCATCGTTAACAGAAATTTCTGGAGCGTTTAAGTATAAGAAACGGTTTTTATGATAATAATCATGAATAGCAAAAGCAGCTTCACTGCGAATCCGCATAATTGCGTTAAATAAGTTAGAACGAGCTCGTAAGTGAGAAATATCCCGCAAGAATTCAAAGGAGTGTTGCTTGTTTTGCAATGGAAAATCAGCATCACAAGTTGCTAATACTTCAATCTTGTCGGCATTGATTTCATAAAAATTATCTTTTGGTCGTAACACTACTTTACCAGTTACTTGAATAGCAGTTCAAACTGATAAGTGTTCAATTTCTTCGAAGTTACTTACTTGGTCTTTTTTGTAAACAACTTGCATGTTGCAAGAAGTACCATCAGTAACAGTAAGAAACCCAATCTTACCTGAAGAACGATTAGTTCTTACCCAGCAGTCAATGGTAATTTCAGTATTAGCTGCTGCTAATTTTTGATATTCTTTGTCTAAATCATAAAAAGAATGAATTTCCATTATTAATACCTCGTTATTTTCTATTATTTAAAATGATTTTATTTATTTTCTTTAGTTTCATTTAATTTTGGTAAATCCCGCACGCTTTTTAACCCAAAAACATCCAAGAATTTACCTGTAATTTTGTATCCATAAGGTTTACCAGGTTCATCTAAAATGACTGGTTCAATTAATTCTAGTTCTCTTAATTTACTAATTGCATAATCACAACTAGTAGCTTCATCTAGATTTGCTTCTCCATTTTCAGCAACTTTAATCTTGTTAAACCCCGGTTTCATTTTTTCTAATTGCTTTTTGGTAATTGGCCCATTATAAGCAATTAAGGTTAAAATGACCATTAGTGATTTAGTTAACGGATTTTTATAACGAATCTTTGCAAGTTTAATTAGTTGACTATTTAAACTTGGTTTGGTTAGCATCTTATAGTGATTATTAAAATCACTAATTTGAAACGCACTTTCTTCATTATTGTTATGATAAGAAGCAAGAGCAACCATAATGTTCTTGACTTCTTTCTTATCAACATTAAGTAATAATGCTAAATCACTCGTACTTAATCCATCGTTCCCAGCGACATACAATGCTGCTTCAATTAATTGTTTTTGCGATGTTGTCATAATAATTATTCTGTTACTTTATTCAAAATTAAATCAAGATTATCTTGTTGCAAGGTAATTTTATTTTCTGATTTTAAAATTAAAGTGGCAAGAAATAAAGTTACTAAAAAATACTTTAAAAATTGATGATCAAATTTAAAGGATTTAAACATTGAAAAAAAATGAACATCATGTTTATCTTGCAAGTATTGCAAAATTAATGCTTGTAAGTCTTTAATTGAGACATTAAAAACGCTGTAAATATTTTTTAGTTGTAAACTTAAATCTTCTTGGGTAAGGTCATCATTTTCAGCATTTAACATTTCAAAATAATGCTGCAAGATTGATGGATCTAAATGAGTTGGGACTTTTTCGTAATTAAAATCAGGTGGTAAAAGTTTTTCAAAGGTTGCATTTTCTTTTGATAAAAGTAAAATGCGTTCATTTTGCTTTTCTGTAAGAATACTAATCGCCGTTTTATATTTTTGCACTGTCATTAATAATTGAGCTAGAGCATCTTGACTTCAATTAAATTGGGTATTTCGTTCATCAAAAAATTCTTTTTGTTTTTGCAACAAATATAACGTTTTAATCCTAATTAAGTATTGAGCCAAAATTAAATAATCACTAATGCGGTCAATTTTTAGGCGACTTAACGCTGATTTAGCTAATAAGTCTTGCACATACTGATTGTATTGTTCAGTAATGGCACATAAATCAACATCAAGAATTAAAACTTTATTTTTTTCAATGATATCAAGTAATGCATCAATGGGACCATAATAATCCTTTCACTTAATCTTTCAGTCAGAATTATTATTACTAAGGGTTTGTTCTACTTCCATAGTGGTTTACGGTTTCACGCTTCCAACACGTAATCAGTACCTTTTTTATCATGGATTGTCATTGATTTTGTTTGTTCAAATTTGCCTAAATCGTATTCAAGGATGGTATCACAATCAAAATCTTCATCAAGTTTGGTAATAATTAATCCATTAGCATACTTAAAGAATAATTCATAAACTTGCTTACCCCCAATCACATATACATCATTATTATTGCGACTTAATTCAAGAATGGGGTCAATATTATGAATGACATAAGTATTGGGTAAATCAACATTGAATTTATCATCTTTGGTAAGAATGTAATTAATGCGATCTGGCAATGGTTTTTTTGGTAATGATTCCCAAGTTTTTCTGCCCATTACCACAATTTTATCACTAGTAACTTTTTTAAAAATTGCTCGATCACTAGGAACATCTCATGGAATAATGCCAGCTTTAGCAATCCCGTGTCTTTTATCTTCACACCAAATTAAACAAATCATGATTTTACACTGCCACCTTTCCCTTGATTGCTGGATATGGATCATAATCTTCAAGCACAATATCATCAAATTGATATTTAGTGATATCGTCATAGTGATGTAATAATTTTAGATGGGGCAATTTTTTGGGAATTCTGGTTAATTGCAATTTTACTTGTTCGATGTGGTTTTGATAAATATGTGCTACTCCCAGCGTATGCACAAATTCCTTGGGGTGCAAGTGACATACATCAGCAACTAAAATCAATAGCAATGCATATGAAGCAATGTTAAATGGCACTCCCAAAAATAAATCAGCACTACGTTGATATAGTTGCAAACTTAAATCATTACCTTCTACATAAAATTGAAATAAGGCATGACAAGGAGGCAACAGCATATCTTTTACTTCGCTAGGATTTCAAGCACTTACAATGATGCGTCTTGAAGTAGGGTTATGCTTAATTTCGTTGATTGCATTTTGCAATTGATCAACCCCGTTAAAGTTGCGTCATTGCTTTCCATACACTGGACCTAATTCACCATATTTTTTGGAAAATGCTTCATCATTTTCAATCTTGTAAATGAATTCATCCATACTTTCTTGATGATAATCATTTGATTTCTTAAATTGTTCGTATGGCCACTCATTTCAAATTTTGACTTTATTTTTTACTAGATAACGAATGTTAGTGTCTCCACGAATGAACCACAACAATTCATGCACAATTCCCTTAAAAAACACTTTTTTTGTCGTTAATAAGGGAAAACCAGCATCCAAATCATAGCGAGATTGCGTACCGAAATAAGTATAGGTATCAATTCCCGTTCGGTTTGCTGTTAGTTTTCCTTTGGTTAAAACTAATCTTAATAAATCTAAATACTGTTGCATTTTAAACTAATTATTTTTTAGGGGAATTATTCGATGCATTAGCAGTTGAAGGATTGGCTTTCTTATTATTTAATTTTTGAGCAGTGTTACTACCACGAGCCTTCATGCGTTGTTGTTCGCCTTCATTTAATTTCTTGTTTGCCGTTAATGGGTCATCAACTTTATAGCGTTTAAATGAAGAAGAATACATGTATTCATGATTTTCTTTTCAAAGGTTATAGCGTTGTTGAATGCGGTCCCGCAAAACATCAGCAAGATATTGCCGTGACCAGTTCATGTATTCGCTTGATCTAATTGGTTCTAAAGCGTCAATGA
Organism: bacterium; assembly: GCA_017633835.1. The sequence goes on along the minus strand of JAGBOP010000039.1, from coordinate 857 downwards.
CGATTTCCCCAATATGATACTTTGGCTTTTCATTTTTGTCTTTTGCTAAAAAGCCATCAGTTCCAAAAATGCAAACCGGTACAATTGGCACAAAAGTTTTATAAGCAACTTCTAAGATTGCCGAACCAAATTTACCTAATTCATTACCGCTAGTTCTTGTTCCTTCTGGGAATACTAATAATGAGTGGTCTTCTTTAAACACATTAGCACATTCATCAATGACCTTATTAATTGAACGCAAGTCCTTGCGGTCAATTCAAATCGTATCCATTAAACGTAACAATCAACTTAAACGCCTGGTATCTTGTAATTCTGTTTTTGCCAACACTCTTACAAATGGGAGTTCATCGTGCTTAATTGCAGTGTGCATTAATAATAATGCATCGATTAAAGATTTATGATTGCAGATGAATAGAACTGGGGTTTTAGGAACATGGTCAAACCCAAATTCATGGAATTTAACATGTTTAGTATTTAATGTGCGGCGAATAATTTTATCAACAAATTTATAACGTTCAGTTGCACTTGATAATTGCTTACCATCTTTTTCGTATTTTTTATATTTAGATTTGCACATGTCAAGTCCAATGGACAAGTGTGCCATACTAAAAGGAACCATGACGGATTTTAAGCCATAAGTAAATTTTCCAAAACCAGTTAATTTAATCTTATTGGTATCATCATAAATATCGCGAATGGTCTTTTTTGTTTTATCGTTTCCAAAATAGCTTCTTTTCATTATTTTATACCTTATAATATTATAAATATTTATATACTAAATGTAATATGACAGGTATCGATATTTTCGTCTTTATCCTTGCCATTGTAATTTTAATTATTGGCATGTTGCTTTCGTA
>JAGBOP010000038.1 GCA_017633835.1 bacterium | reverse complement strand
TGATATCGTGAACGCTCCAGTTTCTGAATTTATTGCCACCGGGATTGATGATTTCGTCAAGCATTTAAAGGAAATTGAACATAATTAATTTTTAATGATGATTAAACAACCAAAAACTATTTTTTGTGATATTGATGGAACTTTATTAACTGACCAAGGAGAATTAGCAGCTTGTACCATTAATAAATTGCAACAAACTTGTGCTAATGACCCAAACTTTATGTTTAATTTAATTAGTGGCCGGGCATGAAGAAATGAATATTTAATTTTTGAAAAACTAAAAATTCGTAAGCAAGGATATTTAATTAGTAGTAATGGGGCGTTAATTTATTCGTTAGCAACTAACCAAATTATTAAATGCTGGGAAATTGATGAATTAGTAAGTTTATTAATTTACCAAAAAATCATGGAATTAGCTAACTCTAACCCTGATTTAGCATTTAATGTTAATTATAGTGATGATCCTGGTCAATATGCTTATAAGATTAAACACCTTAAAACTTACACGGCTAATGGACAAATTAAATGCAAAGAACAATTTAGTAACCACCATGTTTTAGTTTTCATGGTTTATGGGTTAAATGACCAATTAACCCAATTTACAAATTGATTACAACAATTTGACGTCAAAGTATTACCTGGACCACATTTAACTTTTATTAATGCTAAAGATGTTAATAAACGCCACGCAATTGAATATTTGTTAGATTATTTAAAGTTGCCAGTCAGGCAATGTGCAGTTTTTGGTAATTCGCGTAATGACTTATGCATGTTTGAAATTCCTGGGATTTATAGTGTAACGTATAAAACTGCCAAACCATATTTAATTAAAATTGCTAAAGATGTGGTTGATGATGAACCAAGTGCGTTTGTTAGCCAAGGAATTACTGATTTTTTCAATTATTTAGCAAACAAGTAATGTTAGATAATAATGATCAACAAATTTATTTGCTTTAATAATTATTAAAATTCATTAATATGTTCTAAAATAATAACCGGATTAATTATCAATAAATATAAAGAAAGGATGATAAATATTATGACAAAAGAAGAAATGTTACATGAATGAAGAAATAAAGCACTAATTATGTGTGATGTTGATAATTGCGTTATTGATGCTGATGGTAAGATTTCCAAGGAAACTGATAATGCTTTAAGAGCATTAATTAATGTTCCTGGTCACGCATTCTATTTTGGAATGATGAGTTATCGACCAGTAATGCAAGTTAAAAAACTTTATGACAGTATGGAACTTCGTCCAAGTTCTTATTTAATTGGAACGAAAGGTGCTGAAGTTTATTCTTTAAGTAGTGACCAATTCATGATTAATCAAATGATTGATCCAACTACTGCTAAGAAAATTTATGATGAATTAATTACGCTTTCCAAAAATAACAATAAACTTGCTTTCCATGTTTCATACACTGGGGTATGAAACTACTTGCACAATGTAAGTAAAGAAGCATGAGGTAAATACAACATTGGTGAAACATTAGTACTTCATGATGCATTTGAAGAAAACAATGTTACTGCCTTTGTAATTCACCACCTTGATGAAGATTTTGACAAATTTGAAGCATTTGCTAAAACGTTAAATGTGCGGGTTGCTATTAGTGGTAGAAACATGACTATTTTGAACAAGGAAGCTAATCTTGCTAATTCCTTTGAATTTATCGTTAAACACTTGTCAGTAGCTGCTAACCACATTGCGGTCATGAGCAAGACGATTAATGACAAGTCTTTATTCGAAATTCCTGGTGTTTATGGTATTACTTCCAAGGATGCTGATGAAGAACTAAAGAAAGTTGCTAAATTAGTGCTTGCAGTTGATGAAAAAGACTTTGTTGCTGAAGCAATTAAAGACTTTAAAGAATATTTAAAAACTGTTGAAGTCAAGTAATTAACTTAATTACTTTTAAAATATTAAATATTGCAAAGAAAAAATGACATCCTTTTTGGTTGTCATTTTTTTGTTCTTTTATTCATCATTAATAAAAATTTCTTAAAATTATTTAACTAATATTTTTTTGATAATTAATGACTAGCAGGAATTAAAAATAATGAATATTATTATTAAATTGAATTTTTAAAATCTTGTATTAATTTAATTAATAAGTTCTAAAATTATAATTAAGAATAAATATATTTTATAGAAGGGATAATTTATATTATGACACGAGAAGAAATGTTACACCAATGAAGAAATAAGGCACTAATTATGTGCGATGTTGATAATTGCGTAGTTAATGCTGATGGTAATATTTTTGAAGAAGCACAAAAAACATTAACCTCAATAATTAATGTGCCAGGTCATGCTTTTTATTTTGGTATGATGAGCCACCGCCCAGTTATGCAAGTGGCAGATATTTACCGGTTGATGGAAATTCGTCCATCTTCATATTTAATTGGTAATCGCGGAGCCGAAGTTTATTCTTTAAGTAGTGACCAATTTATGGTTAACCAAAACATTGGGGCATTAAGTGCAAAAAGAATTTATGAAGAATTGTTGCGAATTGCCAAGCACAATCCAAAAGTTTCATTCCACATCACGTATGATGGGGTATGAAACTATATTTACAACATTAGTAAAGAAGAATGAGATCACTACAATATTGGTGGTAATCTTGTTTTGCATGATCAATTTGAAGCTGTTTGCATTATTGGTTTTGAAGTGCACAACCTTGGTTCATATTTAAAGGAATTTGAAGAATTTGTTAAATCAGTTAATGATGCAAAAGCAATTAAAGTTGGTAATAATATCGTTGTGGTTAACAAGGATGTTAACTTGGTTAGTTCCTTTGAATACATCATTAAGCATTTAAGTGTAGCAAATAACCACGTAGCAGTAATTAGCAAGACAATCGATGATAAACCTTTATTCGAACTTCCTGGTACTTATGGAATCACGAGCAAGGATGCTGATGAAGATCTTAAAAAAGTTGCAAAATTAGTACTTGATGTTGACGAAAAAGAATTTGTTTCCAAGGCAATTATTGCCTTTAAAGATTACTTAAAAACAGTTGAAATTAAGTAATAAATTTTAAGAAAAAATTATCCAAAATTATTGCATTTTTTTAACTTAAAAATATTTTGTAAAATCACGTAAAAAAAATACTTGAAAAAAAGCAGGATTTTCTGAATTTTTTTGAGTATTTTTTTATATAATTTTTTTTACATATCAGAAATTAATTTTAGTAAATTTAATTTGTTCGGATTGGTATTTTAATAGGAGCATTATTTATTTAAAAATGAATAATAGTTTTATTGAAATTAAGAACGTCGAAAAAACCTATGATGATGGTTTTACGGCGGTTTCCAATTTTAATCTTAATATTGAAAAAGGCGAATTTGTGACGCTGTTAGGTCCTAGTGGATGTGGGAAAACCACCATGCTAAAAATGCTAGCTGGTTTTGAACGGCCGACGCATGGCAGAATTATCATTAACGGAATGGATGTAAAAAACATTCCGATTAACAAACGTCCTACTGCTACCGTCTTTCAAGATTACGCTTTATTTCCTAACATGACCATTTTTCAAAACATTAGTTATGGTCTAAAAATATTAAGGATTAAAGACAAAAAGAAATACATTGGTGAAGATGCTGATCCTAAATGAGTAGCAAAATATAATGCGGAAGAACAACGCATTAATAAAGAAGCAGAAAAAAACCAAAAAATTGCTGATGCCAAAGTTGATCTTGAAGAAAAAAAACGGAAATCAATTGAAGATAAAATTGCTCTAGCTAAAAAAGGATATCAAGCAAACGACTTATTAGCAAGAATTGGTGAAATGCCATACCAACAAGTTGTTAACGAAATTAATTTACTGTACGAACAATACGACGATAATGTCACTAGAAAATCAATCTTTCATAAACCAATTGAAAATGATGCTGCGAAAGAATTGAAAAAGAAAATAACTGCTTTAGAAAAAGCATTAAAGCAAAAAAAGCCAATTGATGATAAATTAGAAAATCTTTATGCTCAAATTGATAAGATTGATTACGAAATAACCAAATGGCAAAATTTTGCTCAAAACGAACGAGAAAAAAGAGAAAAAAAATTTAATACTCGTAAATTAAGTAAACAAGAAATTTTTGAACGAGTTAATAACGTTATTAACTTAGTTGGTTTAAGTGGTAACGAAAATAAATATCCCCAAGATTTATCGGGTGGCATGCGGCAAAGAGTAGCATTAGCAAGAGCAATTGTCATTGAACCAGATGTCTTATTACTTGATGAACCATTATCTGCTTTAGATGCTAAGATCCGCAAGCAAATGCAACTAGAATTAAAGCGCATTCACAATCAACTAGGAATTACTTTTATTTTAGTTACGCATGACCAAGAAGAAGCATTAACTTTAAGTAACAAAATTGTAGTCATGAATTTTGGAAAAATTATGCAAGTTGGTAAACCCCAAGAAATTTATGATGCTCCTAATTGCTCGTGAGTTGCTAATTTCATTGGGATTGCTAATTTATTTACGGGGGTTATTCAATCTGATGATAAAGTTGCTTGCTTAGGCATCATTACTCCTTTTCGACCTGAGGATGCTAACATTGCTAAAAGCGAAAAATTAGTTGATGTTTTAATTCGCCCTGAAGACTTTGATGTAGTTGAACCTGGTCAAGGATTAATTGATGTTACGGTCAAGTCAATTATTTACAAAGGTTTAATGTGACAACTTACTTGTGAAACTGCGAAGCATGAACCATTAATTGTTGAATCAATTAATCACGTTGATATCAATAAAAAAATTGGTTTAAAGTGAGACAGTGATGACCTTCATATTATGAAAAAAGAAGGTTTAGCCTAATGAATAAGTTGCACTTTGGAACCAAGCAATTAGTCAAAGTTTTTAATGGTAAATTTCTATTAATGTTACCATTCCTCTTGATTTCGTTAATCTTGGTGATTATTCCCACAATTATTATCGTTATTTATGCCTTTATTCCCCACAATAATTTAGGGGAAGCAGCCAACTGGGAAGTAATGGATTTAACCACTTGACAAATTATTGGTTGAACCTTATTAACTTCAATCATTACCACTGCAATTTGCATCATTATTGGTTTTCCATTTGCTTATTGATTATCGTTATCAAGAAACAAAATTTTCCGGGTTTTTGCCCTGCTTGTAATTACCAGTCCAATTTGAACAAGTACCTTATTCAAATTAATTGGACTTAAAACAATGTTTGATATTTTAAATGGGGCAATTAACTCTACTTATGGTGATCAATACACCATCCTTGGTTATGTTTATATTTTTTTACCATTAATGATCTTACCAATTTACCAAGTACTTGAAGTAATGCCTGCTAACTATAGCCTTGCTAGTCAAGACTTAGGAGCAAGTAAAGTTCGCACCTTCTTTTTAGTGGTTTTACCATATGCAAAAAAAGCAATTTTAGCTGGCATTACTTTAGTGTTTGTTCCGTCCATGATGATTATTTCGGTTACTGCTTATATGAACAATGCTTCCAACGCTCAATTATTAGGGGGTGAAATTTATAGTCAAGCTAGTTTAGGACTTGATAATAAATTATCACTGTCGCGAGCAAGTGTTATTAGTATTGTGTCAGCCATGATTTTACTTGCACTATGATTTGCTTGCGTAAAAGTCCCTAAATGAATCGTGTGGTGCATTCGTAAATACCAATCAAAAAATGCCCAATATGGTAAATATTATGCTTATTCTTCAAACGTATTAAATAGCAAGAAGAAAAAGCATGAAGTTAACCGTAAACTTGGTAGTAAGCGAATTATCTTCCCCGAAGAAGAGGATAATGCGGCACAGATTATCAAAGGCATTCGCCATATTTACATTGTGATGGATGATTATTTGGATGAAAATAAAATCCCAAATATTAACCAAGTTCGTCCGTCAATTAGTGCTTATATTCACTTAAATAATTTAACTGATGTGTTAGGAAAAGATGATATTGCATTAAAGGAATAAAAAAAACAATGCATAAAAGAAAAACATTTAATTGAAAACAATTTCTTGCTAAATGATACATCTTGATCATTTTAGCATTAATTTATATTCCTTTAATCTTCATTATCTTCTTATCATTTAACCAAGGAAGTCCAATTAAAGGAAATGTTAATGTTAAATTTGGGCACTGAACGGTAGCAAATTACCTTACGCTTTTTCTAAATCCTTCGTTTACGCACTCGTTAACTGCTAGTTTGATTGTCGCAGTGATTGTGGTGCCAATTTGCATTATTCTGGCTGTTATGGTATGCTTTGGCATGTGATCAAACTGAAAAGGATATACCAAAATTGTCTTAGGAATTTCCAACTTATCAATTGCCATTCCAAGTGTTATTAATGGAATTGCGTTAGTTATCTTATTTTCCTTTACGTGAATTGCCTTAGGATTTAATTATGGATACATTACTATTGTGTTAGCTCAAGTGTCATTTGCTACTCCGTATGCCATTGTGTTTATTTATCCAAAACTGCAAAAATTTGATATTAACTTACTATACGCTAGTGAAGACCTTGGATATACAAAATTCATGACATTTTGAAAGATTGTCATTCCTTATTTAATCCCAAGTATCTTGTTAGCAAGTGTCATTGTGTTTACGCAAAGTTTTGATGACTATGTTATTACTTCATTAGTAGAAGGTAGAGTATCAGTAATTGCGGTTAACTTATATACCATGAACAAAGGTATTCAAGTCTGAGCAGTGACCTTTGGAGCCATTGTCATGTTCATTACGTTTGCCATTATTATTGTTCGCACCTTAATTACTACGAGTCAAGAATATACTAAGAAGCATCATGATAAGAAAGTAAGAATGCAACAAATGCATAAATTAAGCATGGGGAAGTTAAAAATGTTCCACATGAAACACCAAAAAGAAGTAGTTAAAAATGCGTAAAGGTTGAGCAATTGCGTGTGGGCTTGGTGCACTATTAGTAGTTACAGCTGGAATTTTAGGATTAGTATTTGGTTTAGCTTCAGTAAAAAGTGATAAAACGTTAATCTTTGGTAATTTTGCGGAATATGAATCAACATCGTTGCAAGAAAAAATTACTAGTGATATTGAACAAGAAAATCCGGGAGTTAATGTTCAATATACTTATTACAACTTAAATAACCAATTACCCGCTTTATATGAAAATAAGCAAATTACCATTGGGGTACCAACTGATTACGAAGCTGCCCAATTAATTTCGTTAGGATTAATTAAACCCTTAAATTATTCGTTGTTTAATACCAATGGGATGCATTTAGGATATTACCTAAATGGTAAATACATTCCGATTGAAAACGGAATCTTACCATTGCAAGTAAACTTGCAACAAATAGATCCTACTTATAATGTTCCTTATACTTTAGATGGAAATGGTCAAGATTATAGTCAAAGTGAAGCATACCAAACTGAATACAAATACAGTATTTGTAACTTATTATCTCCAGGGATTATTTGCGATATTTCGCAAATCTATTTACACTGTGACTTTAATAACATGACCCACATTAACATCTTTAATTACGATTTGCCTTACTTCTTTCAAAACTATACGTTTGCCTACACCACCAGTGGGTTAACTTCACCTAAAGAATTGCAAATGTTAGATTCCATTAATAATTCCAAAACCTGGAACCAAATTCTACCAGTGCTTAAAAATGTTAAATGATTTAATTCAGTTAATGGTCGACCCAAAATTGGTATTGTGGCAAGTCCACAATCAGTTTATTCATTAGCATCTTGTGTACAAGATACTAGTGATAATGTTCCCATTACTAATCCTAGTAGTAACAACTCTACTATTAAAGAAATGGAACATACGTATGGGGCATTTACTAGTTATTTATCAAAAGCTAATTTAGGTAGTAATCCGGTTTATAATTCTGCTTCCAGTGCTGGTATTATTAACGAACTTGATAATGGACAACTAAACGGTGGGTTTTGTTATAATGGTGATGCATTATATACTGCCATGGGCGGGAACTATGCAAGTACTTTAACTAGTAGTCAATGGCAAGCATTAACTCCAACTACATTTCATGTTGTACACCCTAAGTACACCATGATTGCCTTAGATACAGTTGGAATTAGTAAATATTTAAGTAATAACTTAATTATCCCAACTTATGAATTCATGTATGATTTATGCTTAAATGGTGCGGATGCTAGCCCAACCTTTAGTGGATATAATGAACCAAGTGGGAAGGATGCAAGTGGGAACGAAATTAATTATGCTAATACTTATGATTACTTGTTATCAAGTTATCAAAGTAATCCACAATTAATTAATTTGATTACTGGTAGTAATGAAACCCATTCATGTCCATTTTATTATTGATCACAAGCAACAAATAGTAGCAATAATAATGATCCCTGAAAGCCAAATAGCAATGCTACTAATTTCATTGGTAGCATGGATAGTGATGGGCAATACCAATATGGAATTATGCAAAATTTCTCCTTCAACTTATATGTTTCTCCATGATTAAGCATTAATAATTTTGTGGGAGAAATTATGACCAATAAAGGTGCACAAGTTATGAATGCCAAACCTGGGATGAATTGATTTACTACCCAAACTGCTTATCAGTTTAGTAGTAATCAAACCAACTTTGATGATTATAATAGTTGGTTTGAAAGCATTTACACTATTAATCCTTCTAGTTATGTTTATACAATTCCAGATAACATTAATTTTGTAATTACTAGAAATACGTGTGTGGAATTACCATTAACTAAATATCAAATTTCTAATCAAGCAATTGCTTTTAATGATAGTATGTACCAAGATTTTGGAAACTAATTTATTAAATAATTAATCACTATAAATATTTAAATTAAAACATGAAATTCAGAATTAAATAAACTAGAACATGAAATTTGGACAAAAATTCAAATTTCGTGTTTTTTATTATAATTGATTTTTATATTGAACTGATGTCATCCAGTTCAATTTTTTTGAATCCTTACATTGTTGTAATAATAAATATAATCAGCAATTGCTTGCCTTAATTGAACAAATAACATTCTCTTAATATCTAATCGATAAATTAATTCAGTTTTAAAGATACTGAATCAAAATTCAATATCACGGTTATCAAGCGAATTTGCAACTCGTGACATGGATTGAGTAGCATGATGCTTGCGAAGCATGCTTGTTATAATTTTGATGAATTGTCTGTTCCATGATCTGTGCGAACAATTGAACCAGCAAGTTTATCTTTTATAGTAACAAAGGAATCAATGGTCAATTTTGCATCATTGTACATTGATAATTCTCATGATTCAATTTCCTTCGTACGATGATTAGTTATTACGAAAAGGTAAATGATATAAGTTACATCATTAACAATAATCCTTTTATTTTCATGCATGATTCTACCAATTTGGCGTCCCGAAATGGAAATTTCATCCTTTGTAAGTATTATTTTTCAATTGGTTCCCGACCAATTCTAAAATAGTGTTTCACAAGAATGTCATAAATCATATTGGCCAGTTTTTGCTTCTTAGACTTACGTTTATTAGGTGGCTTTTCTTTTCAATTTCGAAGATTACAAATAGGTGACTTAGAAGTGCCTAAAATACTGGCCATTTTTCGTGAAGATAAATCGGATTTTTTCTTAATAATTTCTTTAATGGTATCAATAAAATCTTCATTTCCATCATCTACCATTTTCTTAAAAATATTAGCTACTTCATCCTTGCCAATTTTGTCCATAAATTCTTTCCAAATTTCAATTTTGTCTTTGGAATTTTTAGGCCGACCCGATTTAGTGCCTTTTTTGGTGCATTGCCAGCCATAGATATTAACGTGTTCATATCTCTATTATGGTGCAAAAATTTCT
>JAGBOP010000037.1 GCA_017633835.1 bacterium | reverse complement strand
TTATCAATTTAAGTATGGAACAACTTTAGATGATGCCATTTATTTTTGCAAAATTACCAATGGGACTAACACGTTTTATTCCCAAGTAACATGACTGCAAGCAAAAACTCCCTCTAATCCCTTAGCTGTTTCATCATACAGCATGAGTGCTAGTTCTGACCAAAATAAAAATCAAGAAAATCCAATTAGTGATTCCTTAAGTATTACCAATAACACCAACGTAACACTAAATTTATCAATGGTTGATAGTAGTAATAATGAAATGAGCAGTGATGATTTTGCCAAGGAAAATTATTATGCTTTATATATCTTTGATGTTTTTAGTGAATTAACATCAACTAATATCTACCAAATTTTTAATTTAAATAATAGTAGTGCTTGAAATTATACATTTAATGCTAGCACTTTAAACAGTGGAGCATCAGTGGCTATTTTGAATCAAAATGGTCAAATTATAGCTCCTAATTCAGCTAATAGTAGTTATCTAACAATGGATATTACTAATAATGATCCACTAAATTTAGCTAATGCTCAAGGCTCATTAAGTACTACTGCATCAAGCACCCCAGTAACTAATTCTATTGGTGAAAATGCAAATGAAATTAAAGTCAAACCTAATACTAAACTCACTTTTACTTTAAATATTGACAAGTTTGACTACAATGATTTTAAGAATACTGATTATTACATTGAATGATACGTGCAAAATAACACTACCTACGCTGATGAAATTTACAGCATCGTTCCCTTATCACAAGCATCATCGTGAACATATAGTTTTAACGCCCCAAGTGGAATAAGTAATTTTTCCATAGTTATTACTAATGGATCAAGTTTAATAAATTTAAATTTAACTAACAGTAATTGAATAATTAATGCTTCTAGTGCTTCGACTAGTTCCAGTAGCAATTCATAATTAATAAATAAAATTAATGCTTTTATATAACAAAATATAACGTCTTTGTAAGCGTTATATTTTTTTAATGTTTTTTTAATTTGTCAATCACTTAGAATTGAAATAATTGTTATTTTGTTAGTTAGAAAATAAGAATAACTTTGAATTTTTCTAAAATCATTATTTATTTTATTTAAAAATAAGTTGTTTTTATAAAATTAAAATATGTAGTTAAAAATATAAAAATAATAAATTATGAAAAATAAAAGAAAAATTTGAAAGATTATTGGTGGCTTAGCAGGAATAGCTGCCATTGCATGTATTATTCCTGCGTGTGTAGTGTCATGTGGATCAAGTTCAACAAGTGATACAAACTCAAATGCTAATTCTTCTTCATCATCTTCAACGTCAACTACTAACAATCCAAATCCAAAAACAAATGATGTTGGTTTAATTGCAACTAATGTTGATGGAGCTGCAGCACTACAAACTATTAATAGCAATCAAACTGGTAATTATTCTAGTAGTGACCTTCTATTTAATTATCAAGAAGACTTAACATTTCCTTGAGTATCTTGTTACTATTTAAATGAAACAAATAGTAAATATAGAATTTCATTAAGCACTGATTCTAATGTGTATACTTATCAATGGTACCAAGTACCAGTTACAAGTTTATATAACGTCTTTGGTAGTGAAATTGTTAAGTCTACTTTAAGTATTTATAATAGTCAAAGTACATTACCGGCAAAAGCAAGTGGCGTTAATTTTATGATTGCATTAGCTAACAATCAAATGCAATTGCTAATGCAACTAGTTCTACTTATCAATTTAATTATGGTGCAATGTTAAATGATGCCATTTACTTTTGCAAAATAAATAATGGTAATAATACTTTTTATTCCGAAGTAACTTGACTACAACAAAAAGATCCCACTAATACTTTAGGTAATACAACTTATGGAATCAATGAATTGGTTAATAATGGTCAAAGTATTACCACCATTGAAAGTACAGGTAAAGATACTTATATTAGCAGTACTGTAATTCCAAATAACACGAAAATTGACTTTAATTTAAGCATGCTAAATAGTAATAATGAACCATTAAGTTATCAAGACTTTAATGATACTAATCCATATTATATTCTTTACAACTTTAACTGAAATGGGGGTTATTATTCAAATACGATTGAAGGAGTAAATCCGGCTCCAGTTTATTTAGCAACGAATTTAAGTAATATGGATGCATGAAACCAAAGTATTACTTGAAACACATCATATGCAGACATGGAAGCTGCAATTCTTAATCAAAATGGGCAAATATTAAATTTAAATTCAATTTCTAATTCCAACAATAATGAATTTGAAGTTGGTGTTAAAAACTATGATCCATTAAAGATTGCTAATGCAAAGTGTACAGTTAATACTTCCCTTAAAGCAACTACTAATTCTGATGCACAAGAAGTATATAACGTTAAAGCTAATTCCCAACTTACTTTTACTTTAAAAATTAATAATTTTGATGTTAGTGATTTTACCAATACCGATTACTACATAATATGAAGTTTACAAAGTGATGAAACTGAATCTAGTTCAGTTGATAATCAAACTGAAATTATCAAAATGCTTCCATTGTCAAATGAAAATGCTTGATCATTTACAATAACAGTTCCAGTAGGTAAATATTATTTTAGTGTTGGAGTTTATAATGGTCTATATCCACTATATCAAAGTCCAAATACCATTATTAATGCAAGTAATTAGATAAACTTAATTAAGTTATTTATTCTTTTCTAGTTTGCAATCATTACCAAGATAATGCTCAAAAAAGCATTATTTTTTTGTGCCAGGTGTTTTGCAGCAAATAAAAATCTTAATTAGTTGATTTATAATTAAACTGAAAGGAAATTTTAAAAAATTATATTTATGAAAAATAATAAAAAGAAAATTTGGAAAATTGTCGGTGCAACTTTTGGAGTAGCAGCAATTTGTTGTATTATTCCTGCGTGTGTAGTATCATGTGGATCATCATCAACCCCAACAAGTAATATTATCACAGGTAATAATTTAGTAGGAACTAACGTCAGTTCCAATACAGCTACTGTTACACAAAGTTCATTTAACCAAATGATGCAATCAATTGATGGACAAGGTTTATCTAGCCAAGATAGCTCTGAAATGAACTCAGTATATAGTATTTGACAATCTTCAACTGCTAATCAAGCTAGTTACACATTTTCTTTAAATCAAAACATCACGGGTACTTACACGTGATATAGTCTTAATTCTAGCAGTTCTGGTTCATATGCACCAAGTGGAACAAATGGTTATACTGAAGCAGTTGCTAATTTAATTAATCAAAATGGTACTGTATTGGGAACTGGTCAAACATATACTTGAAATGGTGCCATTACTGGCAGTGATATGTTTGTGTGTGAAATTAGTAACAGTACTGGTACATATTATTCAAAAGTAATTTGAATTTGAACCTCTGCAACTGCTACAACTAATTCTTCGAACAGTTCATCAGGTTCAACAAGTTCATCTTCACAAGTTAATAATCCATTAGCAATTAGTGACTATGCATTAAGTACTTCAAGTGATGCTACTTCTGTTACTGCAAATGGATATACTGACATTGAAGCAAGTAATGGAGGAAAAGTGAGTTTTACTCTTTCGCTTTATTCAAGTAGTGGTGGTAATTTAACTGCTTCAAGTTTTAGTAGTGGCGAATACTATGTTGAATATGTTTTTAATAATCCAAATAATTATTCCCAAACCGTTAACTCCAAGCAACTTGATTTAAGTCAATCTTCTTCTTGAAGTTATACTTTTGATGTTACTCCTGGTTTATGAAATGTAAGTGTAAATATTTACAATTCAAATGGTAATGTAGTCTATACAGCGAACGGAAATACCATTAGTAACAATGGTGCTAGTTACCAAATTGTGTGTCAATATGCAACAATTGCTTGAAATCCAAGTGCCGTTCAATATGGTGACTCTTCCACCATTGAACTTACTGCAGGTACTTCGTATTGAACTAATGCTAATTACTACTGACAAGTATCAAGCGATAATGGTAAATCATGAACTAACATCCCTAATCAAACTGGTGAACTAACTTCTTTAACTTCACTTGCTAATGAAGCTTCATATACCGTTAATAAAGAAGAATCAAATAATAATTCTTATCGTTTAGAAATAGTTAATGCAAACTTTCCAAGTGAATTATTCTATTCCAATGTTTTAAGTGCTAATGATGATTTAGTTACTCCTACCATTAGTTTTAGCAATAATACATACCAACAAGAATACAAAAATAATAAAACTGTTGGTGCATTAGTATCCACCACTCCAACTAGCGTTGATTTAACTATTTCGTTAAGTCAATTTGGTAGTCCAACTACTAACTCAAAATTACTAAGTGAATTAAGTGGAACAATTTACATTAACAATCAATACTATCAAAATCTAAATTACAGCACATATCAACTTAGCACTTTTAACAGTTTAAGTTCTTATTATGACGCAAAAACTAACTCAATTGTGTTACCAATTAGTACCAGTGATTTGGCTAATTTTGAAGAAAATACGATGTCAGAATATAACAGTTACAATGGTACAACTGATACTAAATGACAACCGATCTCTATTCAATTAACAATTAACCAAGGAAGCAATAGTATTAATACTAATACGCTTACTTTAACTCCTGAACAAGCCTCAATTAATTTAAGTAGTACAAAAGGTTTTAATTTAGTCAAAAATACTTACTACTGTTCTTATGGCCAAGAAGTTACATTAAATTCAAGCAATTCTTCTTTATCATTCCCATCAACCACTACTTATACTTGGCAATCTAGTACTGATGGTACTACTTGAACAAATGTAAATAATGCTATCAACTCTTCATTAAAAGTTACCGTAGATAGTAACATCTATTATCGGTTGGTAGTTGGTGAAACCCAAATGGGAGCTGTCCAAATCACAAGTAATGTCATTCACTTTGATTCAAGTGTTCCAACTGCTACCATCCAATTTGCTAATAATCAAGATAACCAAACTTCCATGATTGTAACTAACTATAACCCAATCATTTTAGATGCAATAGTAAATCAAAATGACAGTCCAATTACAAGCAGTAATGATATTCAAGTCACTTATCAATATCAACTTAATAATGGACAATGAACCAACATTAGCAATGGTAGTGCATTATCGAGCACTTCCAGTTTATTAAATTACATTCCTAATCAAAGTGGTACAATCAATATTCGCTTGAAATACGTTTATAATTCAATTATTTCATATTCTAATACCTTAACAATTTATCAAATTGATCCAACAGTTACACCAGTTACCACTTTAAATAATAGCGGAACTGGTAATGATTATGTAAGTCAAAGCGGAAGTACTTATACCTACAATTATGGTAGTAACGCAGTATTAACATTATCTAACCCTGCATTAACTAGACAATCAGAATATAGCATTTATTCCGTTACTTGATATGAAAAAGGTGTTACTAGTCCTTTAATGAGCATTTATTTAAATCAAAATGATTATGGAAATATTACCAATTCATATTTTCCATTTGCAGTAACTGATAGTGCTCAATATAGAGCAGTCATTACTTATCAAGGGGATGGAAGCGGAGATGCAATTGCAAAAACTAACTGAATCACCATTGATTCAAATAATAATAGTAGTAATTATGTTGTAAACATTACCTTAAATAATGCTACAGATGTTAATAATTCATTCTATATGGATAATCAATCACAAACTAATCCAACTTATTTGGAAGCTAATGAATATTACTTTTTAAATAGTAACGATCTTTGAGCTTATGGAGACAGCGAAGGTAATGGTGTTAGCCCTATTTTCCCATCATTTAATTTAAACATTTATCAAAATGGTCAAACATTATCATCTAAATACAAAGAATTCAACGCAAATAGTACCGAATGAAAAGTAAACTGATATGTTTCACTATATGATGGTAAGACATGGTCAGCATTAACTAGCTTCAATACCCTATATTCTTCAATTTATAGTTCTTATAATGAAAACTATGGAACTGATTATTCCTTACCTGCCTCAAATGGATTATTAAATTCTAGCAGTTCTTGAAAATTACAAACCTTAATACCTCTTACTTATAATTGAACTTCCCAATACAATGAAAATTATGAAGATAATGGAGGGGAACCAGTGGTACCAACCACCATTAACGGTATTAATTATTCATCAATTACTAACATGAGAATTTGTGCAATGATAACTACTCCATATCAAAGTTATTATTCTAACTACTACTATATGAACAATCCTTATCCTGTCAGTTCTTCAACCAATAATTAGTCATTTTTGTCCACATTAATGTAATCGTAAAAAAATTAATTATCCCCGTTTAAATATCGCAAAAAAATTAACCTGGTATTTTTTCTAGGTTAATTTTTTTTATTGCTAGTTGCATGATTAATTAGTGCGTTTGCTTGCAATATTTTTGCTGAGATTAATATTTAATTTATTTGTTTTTATATAAAATTAAAGAGGTAGGTGCAAATAGTTATGATGTGATTACAATATTATGGCAAAAGTTGCTTTTGCTTTTATGATGATAGTTGTGGAATTCTAATTAATCCTGATTTATCACAAACTAGTTTAGAATACGTACTTTTAAATAAAAATAAAATTGATTTAATCTTATTAACAAAATACAGCAAAAAGATGTTTGCTGATGCTTTATTACTATTAAATGAAACAGATGCAAAGGTAATTTGTGGTCAAGGCATGGTTGATTTATTAGTTAATAATGGCATTGAACGCAACCGCATTGAACCAGTTTATGTTGGCCAATTCTTTGGTTATTATGGTAATAAGATTTTAATTAAATTTGTCCCAAGTATTTCTAACTCAAATTTACCTGGTACACTAGCCATGGGAGCAGTGATTGATATTAATGGAGTTAAGATTTATTACGATGGATACACTGCTTACTACAGTGATTTAAAGTTATTAAAAGAATACAACATTGATTATGCATTAATCAGTGTGGGTCAATGAACCAGCAAAGATGTTAGTGAAGTATTTAAAACGTTGCAAGACATTAAACCAAAATACTTCATTCCAATGCAATATCACGAAGTAGAAAAAGACTACGTTGTTGCATTTAGAGACAGTTTACTAAAGCAAAATGAATTGCACATTGTGCCAATTGTGCTTGATCCTTGCAGTCGAATCATCATTAAGCAATAATTAAAATAATAATTAAGATTAAAAAATTAACTTCCATCATCGGAGGTTAATTTTTATAAATCCCCTCAATTCACCACTGAAAACAAAAATAGTGCCTTTTTATCTAAAAAATAACGTAATTTATAAAATCCTTTTAATAAAATAAAGTTTCATTTAAATTTGAAAGGATCACACAATGGAAGCATACAGTTATTCACGGTTTGCCCAAATCTCTAATTTTCGTAATATTGGGGTAACTAAGAAAGAACAAACAATTTGTATTAATCGAAGTACGGAATCTAAATACGAAGGTAATTTAGTATTATTAATAGGTCCGCACAATGGAGGAAAAACTAATTTACTAGATGCTTTAAATTTATTAAACGAAAATTTAAACTTTAATTCTAATGATTTACCTAATTCAATTAAAAATCCAAATGCAGGAACATTTGTGACTTTGTATGATGTTCCTAGCGAAGATGACGAAGTAATTACTAAAAAATTTACCAATGGTGAAAAAAATCCACCCAGAGAAACCTTTACGGAATGAAAGTACGGAGTAAGAAGATGAATCGAATCCAAACTTGATAAATACATGCCTAATTTTGGTTATAAAGATCAATTGCAATTTATTGCTTCAGGAATTCCTAAAATTTATTGAAATAACCAAGAATATTCACTAGTAAGTAATTTCTTTATTGCCATTGATAATTGAACGTTTGAAGACATTATTAAAAATAAATGGTGGGAAAAAGATTTAGGCAAGATGGAATTTAAATCGCGTACTCCTTATTATAACAACTCTACTGTTACTGCTTATGAAACCATTTTTAATCAAGAATTAATTGATTATTTAAATAAGTTAATTGAATTAGAAAACCAACCAATTTATCCTTTACTTTCTAATTCAACCAAAACTTTTAATATTCGCTTTTATAAATATCATCCCTGAAAGATTGATAATGGTTTTTTCCAAACTAAATATAAAGGGCAATGAAATGAATTTTTTACCAACTTATTTAATAAACTAGGAATTAAGCAACAAGAAATTATTCATGGCATTTGGGGTAAACAACGTTATTATGAACAATTAGTAAAAGATGGATTAAAGAAAATGAGTGATTGCTTTAATAGCATCTTTAAAGCTAGCGGTTATTTATATGAATTTGCTTTATTCTTTAATGAAGAAACGATTAGTTTTGAAATTAATTTAGTAAAGCAAAATCACCAAGAAGAAGATACGAATAAAATCATTCCGTGCATTTTTGAAGAACAATCCGCTACTTTTCGTTCATTCTTCAATTTATACTTTGGGCTTCTAATTGGTAATACGCACCATTTAAAAACTGGGGATGTAATTTTAATGGATGAACCAATTAGTCATTTAAATGTGGTGGGTTTAATCCAATTACATGATTTATTAAAGAAATTTACGAATGATACTGGTATTAGTATCATCTTGAGTACGCAAGCTTTATCTTTAATTGATTATGATTATTTAGATGAAATTCGCTTAGTTGATAATATTGATGGGGTAGTTAATATTGATAACTATTTCCAATTTAATCATGAAGAAAGTTCAAATGCAATGCAATCAATTCTGAATACTTTAATTACTTACCCAAGTTTTTTAATGAAGATTCATCATCCGGTTTACATCTTTGTCAACACCTTCAGTGATTACAACTATTTAACTGGTTATAAACTTTATCAAATCAAACAATTACAAAACGAAATCAAAGCAAGTAAAGATGCTAATCAAGATTCATTAAAAACCTTATTGCATAAATATCAACCATTGATATTTATTCCAGTTGATTTTTGTAAAATCACTAATCGTGATTTTATTGATGTTTTAAGTTTAGGTGATGATACAAATAATAATCAATTTATTTTAACTACTAATAAAAACCTTGCATTATCTAAAAACATTAATCCGCATAAAATTATTACTTATCAAGAATTATTTACTAATCTAAAAGATGTTAATAAAACTGAACTAACCCTGGATGAATTAATTAGCAAAGATGATCAAGAAGGATATGAAATAATTAATAATTCTGATAATTCTAATTATTTAAATAACGTTATTACTTTTAAAAACTACATGATTGATGAGAAAGCAAGCAAGCAAACTTATGAAAATTTTGCTAATTTATTTAGTAACTTATTAAAGTATGTAGATAACAAAAAACAATAGAAGTTTCTTTCCTGTATTCCTGTTAAATTAATATATTTTACATAATTGATTGAAAATAGAAGTCTTTCAAAATAAACTGGGACATGAAATTTGGACAAAAATTCAAATTTCGTGTTTTTTTATTATAATTGATTTCTAAATTGAACTGGACTCATTCAGTTCAATTTTTCTTGAATTCGAACATTATTGTAATAATCAATGTAATTAGCA
>JAGBOP010000003.1 GCA_017633835.1 bacterium | reverse complement strand
TAAGGGATTAGAGGGAGTTTTTGCTTGCAGTCATGTTACTTGGGAATAAAACGTGTTAGTCCCATTGGTAATTTTGCAAAAATAAATGGCATCATCTAAAGTTGTTCCATACTTAAATTGATAAGTAGGTTTAGTGGCATTTGGAATGGCAGTTGAACTTGCAAGTGGATGCGGAGTAAACATCGCAAATGTCGGAGCAGTCACATCTGACACCGCTGTTGAACCTGATACTAATGACGCAAGAAATGACACCCCACTAGCGTTCGCTTTAACAGCCGCAGGATAATTAGTACTAATTGCCTTATATAAATTATCATCAGCAATCCCAAACTCACTATATAAAGTACTAACTGGCACTTGGTATCATTGGTATGTATAACTATTAGAATTAGTCGAAAGGGAAATCGTATAAGTACTATTTTGCTTATTTAAGTAAACAAAATTAAATCATGGTAAATATCCAGCTGGATCATTGCTATCAAAAAAATATTCATAAGAATTAGAAACATTTTTACCACTTTGCACCGTGCTATCACCACTAACACTAGTAGTTACTAAATCTGATTCATTTGTAGTTGGATTAGCAATAGTTGGAGTAGTTGAACTAGTATTTGCCGAAGATCCACAAGAAACTACACAAGCTGGCACAACACAAGATAGTGCAACAACTGCGGTCATGGCACCAACAATCTTTCAAATTTTTTTCTTATTTTTCATAATTTTTAGGTTAGTTTTTTTTAATTTAAAGTACCTATTATTTTATATAAACAATTTCCCTGGTTTACCAAACTAAAAAAATATCAAAATAGCATGATTTTTCTAAGTATTTTTACCAAAAAAATGATATAAAAAGAACACCTCGTTTCGAAGTGTTCTTTTTTACTTGTTTAAAAAATATTAAGTTAATTAATTATTTAATGGGAAGCAATTATTTGCAGCACTTGCATTGACCGCATTCGCACTTGCCAGATCCACCACAGCATTCGCATCAATTCATTGCTTTCTTAACGTCTGCTGCAAAGTTTGGATCAACCTTGGCAAAGTGATCTAGCATTCTTACAATGCTTTGCTTACGTGCTAGTTTTAAACTACCAGAAATGTTATCAACGAAATCTTGATATTCAGTTCCACCTTGTTTCTTTAGAACTTGGATGAATGCTCTTGGTTGTGAGTAGTAGTCTTCATCTTGGTCATAATAACCTGGTGTAAACTTTTCTTCAATTTCAGCTGATAAGTCATCATATGGCTTAAATTCGTAGTTAGCTAGACTGTTTGGTTGGTAGTTAATTCCATCATGTAGGTGAGAATTGTTTGCCATTGGACCGTCAGCCATGTAATTGTAAATTGGGCAACCATGTGGGCGGTTAACATCTAGTTGCATGTAGTTTGGACCAATCCGGTAACGTTGGGTGTCACTGTAAGAGAATAGTCTTCCTTGTAACATCTTGTCGCTACTAAAACCAATACCTGGAACAATATTAGCAGGACTTAGGCCAGCTTGTTCAACTGATTCAAAGTAGTTTTCTGGGTTGTGGTTTAATACCATTTCTCCAACTTCAATTAGTGGGAAGTCTTTGTGTGATCAAACTTTAGTTGCATCAAAAATGTTGTAACGGTAATTCTTAGCTTGTTCTTCCGTCATTACTTGGATGCAAAGTTTTCACTTTGGATAATCACCTCTTGCAATTGCATCATATAAATCTTGCTTTGCAAATTGTGGGTTTTCACCAGGAATTCTTGCTTGTTCTTCTTTGTTCAAGTTGCGAATTCCTTGTTGACATCTTCAGTGATACTTAATGAAGAACCGTTCGTTCTTATCATTAATGAAGGTAAAGGTGTGTGTTCCATAACCGTGCATGTGTCTGAAACCATAAGGAATACCCCGGTTACTAAATAGAATAAATACTTGGTGTAAAGATTCAGGACATAGACCTCAGAAGTCTCATTGAGCGTCTGGGTTCTTGCAGTCAGTCTTTGGATCCATCTTTTGGGTGTGAATGAAGTCTGGGAACTTCTTAGCATCCCGAATGAAGAAAACTGGAGTGTTGTTACCAACAATATCTAGGTTTCCTTCTGTAGTATATAGCCGAATAGCAAAACCACGTGGGTCTCTTACTTCATCACTAGAACCTCTACTACCAGCAACAGTTGAGAACCGTGCAAATACTTCAACTGGTTTTGCTTCAGTAAATACTTTTGCGTACGTGTATTTCTTGATTTCTTCAGTGTTTGTGGCTACAAAATAACCAAATGCTCCACCACCGACAGCGTGAACCACTCTTTCAGGAATTCTTTCCCGGTCAAAGTGGGCTAACTTTTCAACGAATTGATAATCTTCAAGTAATGCAGGACCTTTTGGACCAGCAGTCTTAGTGTTATCATCGTCAACAACTGGACAACCGTTATTGTTTGTATAAACGTGTTTTTCCTTGTCGTTCGTGTAAACTTGTTTTTCCTTTTCCATAAATAAAAATCTTTCTCTTACCATGTAAATGGGTAAGGACTTTATTATAAAGTATTTTTATAATAATTATGGTAAAAAATAACCCAAATATCTTACTTAAAAAATATGCTGGGAAAAAAGCATAAAAATACCGATTTAAAACTAATTTCCTTTAAAATAAACCATTTAATTGTGGGCTTATTTAGAAAATAAATAAAAAAGTAAGTGTGTTTTTTCTTTAATTTATTTAGTTATTTATCAATGTTAGTATCTAAATCAGTAATGAGGATTAATTCTTTTGCATCAATTAAACTGGTTACAGGTCAGTTTGGATCAAATTCTTTTGCCTTTAATAAGTGCATTAAGGCTTCTTTTTTGCTTTCACCACTTACTAACAATAAAATCCGGTGGGATTTTAAAATAGTTTCTAGTCCCATCGTTACGGCAAATTCAGGAACATTCTTGATGTCATTATCAAAAAACCGGGAATTATCTTTTCTGGTTTGGTAAGACAATTTAACTAACCTAGTAATGCTATTTAATTCGGAACCAGGTTCATTAAAAGCAATGTGTCCATCAGTACCAACACCTAAAATAGTTAAATCTAACCCCCCTAAACTATCAATTAACGTATCATAGTGACTAATATCTAGTTCATTCATCCCTTGGTGGTAAGGAAAATGTATGTTAGTTTTGTCAATATTAATGTGATTAAATAAATTTTCATCCATGAAGCGTGCGTATGATTGATCGCTATATAATGCAGATAAGTTATAGTATTCATCTAAATTAAAAGTACTAACTTTATCCCAATTAAATTTCGATTGATTTGATCAACTAACAATCTTATGGTACATGGGAATGGGTGTGGATCCAGTTGGCAAACCTAAAATGGCATTATTTTTGGTTAATAATAATTTGGCAACATAATCAGCAGCAACTTCACCTACTTCAGTGCCGTTCGCACAATGAATAATTTTAATCATTACTTATTCTCCTTTTTGTTAAAAAAAACAGCGTTATAAATAACACTGTTTTCTTTGTAAATTGCAAATAATTACCGTTTAGTAAATTGTGGACTAACACGAGCACCGTAGTGACCAAATTTCTTGCGTTCTTTCACCCGGGAATCTCTTGTTAATAATTTTTGAATTTTTAGTTGTTTGCGTAGGTTTTCATCATAAACTAGTAAAGCTCTGGCAATTCCTAATCTAATTGCTCCAGCTTGACCAGAGAATCCGCCCCCTTCAACTTTAACAAAAATATCAAATTTTTTTAGATTATCGGTTGTTACTAATGGTAATTCCATACCTTGAATTACTAATGGGTTAGGGAAGTAGGCTTCAGGAGTTTGATTGTTAACTAGAATCTTACCTGAACCAGGTACCATTTTTACTCGGGCCGTTGAACTTTTTCGACGACCAAGACCTTTATATTCAACTTTTTCCATAACTTAATTAGTCCTTCTTTTCTGTCCGACTGTTAACTGCGTATGGGATTGGCTTTTGAGCCATCTTGTCATGATTTTCATCCGTGAAAATGTATAACTTCTTTAGTAATGCTCTTGATAGTTTGTTCTTTGGTAGCATTCCTCATACGCTGCGGCGTAATAATTCATTTGAATAGTGATTTAACATGGTTTTACCATTTCTAGCCCGTAGCCCTACTTTAATATAACCAGAGTGGTTATATCAAATTTCGTTTTGTTCCTTATTGCCAGTAAGAATCATATCCTTACTGTTAATAACAACTACAAAGTCACCGCAATCTTGATTGTAGGTAAAGGTGGGTTTTTCTTTACCCCTTAAAAGGTCAGCAATAACTACTGCTAACCGACCAAGTTGCAATCCCTTTGCATCCACTAGATATCACTTTCGTTCTTGTCTTGCACCCTTAATGGTTTGCATCGATGTGTTTTGCATTGTTATAAAGTTTTTTTCTCCAAAAAATTTGAATTACAAATAATAAATATTACTTATTATATTACAAGCAAGCAATAAAAATTTAATATTCTTCAGCATACGCTTCTTCGCCTTCCCGAAGAATGGTTTCTTTATCTTTTAAGCCAGTACCAGCGGGAATTAACTTTCCTAAAATAACGTTTTCCTTTAAACCCCGAAGTGGGTCAACTTGGCCTTTAACTGCAGCATCAGTAAGTACTTTCTTCGTGCCTTGGAAGGATGCTGCACTTAAGAAGCTTTCACTTAGACTTGGAACATCATCAATACTAAAGACAAGGTTGATAGCAGTTGGTAATTGCTTATGTTGAGCAAATAAATCCTTACATACTTCATTGTATTCATTAATCGTAATAGTTTGTCCAATGAAGTAATCACTATCTTGCGGATTAGTAATTTGCACTTTATTAGTTAGTTGCCGAATAATTACTTCGATGTACCGGTCACTAATTTCAATCCCTTGTAATCGGTATACTTTTTGAATTTCTTTCAAGAAGTACATCCGCACTCGTTCAATACCAGCAATCTTTAGTAATTCCCGAATATCAATTACCCCATCAAAGATCTTGTCCCCATAGTTGACATGATCTCCTTCTTTGACCCGCACTGGACCACCATTTAAACTAAATGGACGTTCGTAAGTACGTTCTTCAGTCACACCTTTGACAGTTACTTTAACTGAAGTAGGAGTATTTTCCACCTTGGTAACTTCTCCAATGATTTCACTGATTTCAGCTTTTTCCCATGGCTTTGGAGGAATGACGTTTAATAATTGTTTTAACCGTTCAAAACCTTGGGTAATGTTTGAACCACCCGCAACACCCCCAGTGTGGAAGGTTCGCATGGTTAATTGCGTACCAGGTTCCCCAATGGATTGAGCTGCAATAACCCCGATGGCTTCTCCAACGGCAATTGGTTTTTTAGTAGTTAAGTCATTACCAAAACATTTTTGACAAATACCATGACGTAAAGCACAAGCAATCACACTGCGAATTTCTACTTCCTTAATTCCAGCATCAATAATTGCTTTTGCTACGTGCCGGTCAATGATTTCACCCGCTTTAACCAAGATTTCTTTCGTTAAAGGATGATAAATATCTTTCGCAGCAAACCGGTCTAAAATCCGGTCATATAGTTTTTCAATTACTGTACCTTGTTTAGAGTCAATGATTTCTCTTACGATCATGCCTTCAGTAGTACCACAGTCAATTTGGTTAATGACAATTTCTTGACCCGCATCAACTAGCTTTCTAGTCATGTAACCAGACTTACTGGTTTTCATAGCAATATCAGCCATCCCCTTCCGAGCCCCGTATGAGGAATTGAAGTATTCACTAACTGTTAATCCTTCAATGAAGGAGTGCTTAATTGGAATTTCAATGGTATCACGAATAATCTTATTTTCAGTTTTTTGGTCGTAGTTATATGACTTAGACATTAATCCGCGCATTCCACTTAATTGGGTGAAGTTAGAAATGTTACCTCTAGCACCCGAGTTAGCCATGCGGACAATTGAGTTATCAATGTATTCAGGTTTGGAAATTTCTTTTTCAATATCTTCACTTACTTTATTCTTAACATCAGTTCAAATCTTAATAACTCTTGAATACCGTTCATCATCCGTAATTGCCCCATCCTTATAGAATTCATGCAATTGGGCAACTTTCTTATCAGCTTCGGCAAAATATTGTTCCTTCTTTTCATAATTAGGAACATCAAAGATGGAAATGGTAGTACTTGATTTAGTTGAATATTTAAAGCCTACTGCTTTAATCTTATCAAGAATTTCTGGTACCACTTTTAATGGATAGTTATAGTAAAGTAAGTTAATGATTTCACTTAAGCAGGATTTATTAAATGGTTTTAATGGTTCATGCTTTTTGGCAATTTCTCGAAAGTTTTCATCATAACCAATGATTAACTTTGGATCATATTCTTCAAAATGACCCACTTCGTTTAAGAAGGTCATGTCTTCTGGTAAGGCATTATTAATAATGATCTTACCAACGTTGGTTAGAATCAAACCTTCCTTTGGGAATTTCTTCTTTGGATAAGCTTTCGTTGGAATGCCAATCATGGCGTGTAAATCAACTTTCCCTAGTTGATAAGCCATGATGGCTTCATCGGGAGTAGCAAAGATTGCTCCTTCGCCTTTTACACCTTGTTTTTCAATTGATAGATAATAGTTACCAATGATGACGTCTTGAGTAGGAGTAACAATTGGTTTACCATCCTTTGGTCCCAAAATGTGCTTGGATGCAAGCATGATGCTACGTGCTTCAGCAATGGCTTCATTAGTTAATGGTAAGTGAATTGCCATTTGGTCACCATCGAAGTCAGCGTTAAACGCCGTAGTTACTAATGGGTGTAATTGAATGGCTTTCCCGTTAATAATCTTTGGTTCAAACGCTTGAATTCCTAGCCGGTGTAAGGTTGGTGCCCGGTTTAGTAATACGGGACGTTCCTTAACTACTTTTTCCAAAATTGGTCAAATCCGGTCATCTTGTTTTAGAATTAATTTTTCCGCAGCTTTAACGTTGGAACAAATTGCTTTCTTTTCAATACCATTTTCGTCCGTATTCTTAATTAATTCATGAATAATAAAACCTTTAAATAGTTTTAGAAGAATGAACGCAGGAACTCCGACTTGGTACATTTTTAGTTCTGGTCCAATGACAATAACACTCCGAGCAGAATAGTCAACCCGTTTACCAAGTAAGTTTTGTCTGAATAATCCTTGTTTACCTTTTAAGTGATCACTTAATGACTTTAATGGTCTTCGGTCTTTACCAACACTTGGTTTTTTTCTTGAGGAGTTATCAAATAATGCATCAACTGCATCTTGCAACATCCGTTTTTCGTTATTAATAATAATCACCGGAGCATTTTCTTGCAACATCCGGTTTAACCGGTCGTTCCGAATGACAATGCGATGATAAAAAGCATTGATATCCGAAGTAGTAAATCTTCCACCATCTAGTTGAATAATTGGTCTGGTGTCAGGTGGAGTTACCGGAATGACATTCATCGTCATTCATTCTGGTTTATTACCAGATGCTTTAAATCATTTAAAGCATTCAAGTCGCCGTAAAATCTTTTTTGCTTCAGCAGTGGAATTGTCTTGGTTCCGCAAGGATTTTTCAATTTCATCCATTTCCTTATCAAGATCAATTTTCTTTAATAAGGTTTGGATGGCTTCAGCTCCAATACCAAACTTAATGCCAGTATATCTAGTAATAAAGTTGAACACTTCTTGAATACTAAATGGCATGTTACTATTATTTAGATATTCATAATAGTGAATGGCTCGGTTATAATCCAATGACTTCTTATCTTCAATTAACGATGCAATCACCTTTAAAATCTTTTGAATTTTTTTGCGACCATCACTTTTAGTTTTGGTTAAATCAACAATTTCTTTCGCATGAAAGATGTCTTTATTAATTTCAGGTTTACCAGCATCTAGCACAATGTAGTTTACAAAGTAAATTACTTCGTTAACTTCTTTATATGAAACATCAAGTAAAAGGGAAATCTTCGATGGATTTGGTAATTCCTTACTCATTCAAATGTGCACAATTGGTGTAGCTAACCGAATGTGACCCATGCGTTCACGCCGCACAATGGATTCGCGAATTTCAACCCCACACTTTTCACACTTTTTACCGTAGTGTTTAACTTTTTTATATTTACCACACGCACATTCGTAATCCTTAACTGGACCAAAAATGCGTTCATCAAATAATCCATCTGGTTCAGGTTTTAACGTTTTGTAGTTAATCGTTTCAGCTTTGGTAATTTCTCCGTGCGATCAACGCAAAATATCATCTTCACTTGCAAGAGAAATCCGTACACTTTTAAATTCCGTATTTTGCGGAATTAAATTGGTATTAGTTTTTGTAGTCATTTTCGCTCCTTTCATTAATGATTAAATAAATCACCATTAAACAGTGACATCAGTTTCATAGTTATAGTTATTATCATTAACTGATTCATCTTCAAGTTCAGTGATCTTGTCATCCTTGTTTTCTTCCATGGAAGCATTGCGATCAACTGATAAGTTGTTTAAATCGAATTTCTTACCTTCTTTGGTAATTCCTTCTAATTTAACACCTAGGCCTTGTAATTGTTTTACTAATAATTTAAATGATTCAGGTAAACCAATGTTTTGAATTTCTTTACCTTTAATGATGGCATTGTATGCTTCATTTCGACCAGCCACATCATCAGATTTAATGGTTAGAATTTCTCGTAAGTTATATGCTGCACCATATGCTTCAAGTGCTCATACTTCCATTTCTCCAAACCGTTGACCCCCATTTTGAGATTTACCACCTAATGGTTGTTGGGTAATCTTGGAATATGGACCTACGTTCCGAGCGTGAATCTTATCGTTAACAAGGTGGTCAAGTTTTAGCATGTACATGACTCCAACACTAATTGGAGCATCAAATGGATCACCCGTGCGACCATCGTATAAGGTAAATTTACCCTTATCTTTTAAATTAAAACCAGCTTCTTCCATGATGTTGCATAGATCTTTCATCTTAATTCCACTAAAGACCGGTGTAGCAACTTTATAATCAAGATCATCAATCGAAACTCCAGCATGGTTAAAGACAATTAGTAAGTCATCAATGGTATATTTAGTTAATGCAGTTTTCTTATCTTTAAACCGCGTTGGGAAATATAAAGTAGCTTGGTTCATCAAGTTAAAGGCTTTTTGGTATGGAATTCCAAGAATTTGTTGAATTTCCTTGGCTTTTTCTTCACATGGTACTTCCTTAAAGGCGGTGGAAATAATTAGTTTTTGCCCAATCTTTCTCGCACTAATACCAGTGTGTAATTCCATGACTTGACCCATGTTCATCCGGGAAGGTACCCCTTCTGGAGTTAGCATGATATCAATTGGGGTTCCATCAGCTAAGTGCGGCATGTCTTCAATCTTGACAATCCGGGAAACAATTCCTTTATTACCGTGCCGACCTGACATCTTGTCCCCAACTTGAATCTTGGATTTCTTGGCAATTAAAATCTTGACAACTTCAAGTACATCGTCCCCAAAGCTACCATCAGTAGCAGTAAAGTGGTGTACTGCAATTACCACTCCTTCACCACCATAAGGAACTTTTAAGGATGAATCACGAACATTCTTAACTTTTTCACCAAAGATGGATTGTAATAATTTTTCTTCAACAGTTAATTCAACGCGACCTTTTGGTGTTACTTTCCCAACCAAAATGTCACCTTCTTGCACGTCTGCTCCGACAATCACAATTCCGTTTTCATCAAGGTAACGTTTAGCGTCTTCTGAAACGTTTGGAATATCTCTGGTAATTTCTTCGTCCCCGTTCTTAGTACGTAAGCAGTTAATAATTTTTTCTTCAATATGAATAGAAGTAAATAAGTCTTCATTAACTACCCGTTCAGAAATAACAATCGCATCTTCGAAGTTATATCCATCAAAACTACTAAACGCAACTAAAGCATTTTGACCTAGTGCTAATTCCCCGTTTTGCATCGCAGGTCCATTCGCAATGACTTCTCCTTTTTTAACCTTTTGGTTTAACGAAACAATGGCAGTTTGGTTAAAGCAAGTATTTTGGTTGGAGCGATGGTACTTCATTAATGTATAGTCATATTTACGTTTACCATCATCACTAGTTAACACAATGTGACTACCATCAACTTCCGTAATGGTTCCATCTTCATCCGCAATAATCGCAAAACTAGAATCATAAGCAATCTTATATTCATTACCAGTACCCACGCTTGGAGCATGTGGATATAGTAATGGGGTTGCTTGCCGTTGCATGTTTGCACCCATTAAGGCCCGGTTCGCGTCATCATTTTCAAGGAATGGAATTGATGAAGCAGCTACTGATACAACTTGGTTTGGGTTTACATCGATGTATTCCACCATGTCCTTTGGATATTGTTTTTGTTCAGCTTTGAATCTACACATTACTTCATCAGTAGTAATGTGACCTTTATCATCCATTGGTGTTGAAGCATTAGCAATAATGTGTTCGGTTTCTTTTAAAGCATCAAGTCATTCAACTTTCGCTTCCCGAATACCATTTTTTACTTCGTAAACTAAACTACCGTTTTCCACCACAAAGTAAGGAGTAATTAAAAAACCGTTTTGGTCTACACGTACATAACTAGCTAAGGACATGATTAATCCAATGTTCATTCCTTCAGGAGTTTCAATTGGACAAATCCGACCGTAGTAAGAAGAGTTAATATCCCGAATACCTAGGTTAGGGTCTTCCCGGCTAATTCCCCCTGGTCCCATTGCACTAATCCGTCGTTTATTGGTTAATTCTGATAATGGGTTTTGTTGGTCAATGAATTGGGTTAATTGGTAAGAGTTAAAGAATTCTCTGACAATTTGTTGTAATGGCTTGGTATTAATAATTGATTTAACGGTAATGGTTTTACCTTTTTTGGTAGCAACAAAGTCAGTAGCTTCAATATCATCAAAGTTATTTTGAGCATTGGCAGCTGCTGTCGCAGTCGCTTGGTCTTTTGACGTTTGCAAGTTTTCACTTGGTAAGGAAGCTGAACTAGAAGCAATCGCTAGTTTTTCGCGAATGAATTTATCAACGCGAATCATGCCCACGTTCATCTTGCCGTAAAGAAGTTCACCAACTAGTTTTAGCCGTTTGTTACCAAGGTGATCAACTTCATCATATTGACCTACCCCATAGTTTAAGTTAATGACGTACGAAATGAAGGAGATAATATCACTCATGGTAAGATTAATGACATCAGGTTTAACTGTGGTGCCAATAATGCGTAGTTCTTTTTGTTCACTGGAAGTTTTTGGAGCATGTACATAAATACTATTAACCGTGTTATCAACCACAATGCCACTTTTAACTTTGGCTTTGCTACCAGGAATAAAGATTGGGTCATAAGTATTACTTACTTTAATGCGATCATCTTTAATTGCACCAATAATAGCATCCACTTCTTTTTTAAATAACTTACTATCAGCATTAACTAGCGTATGACCACTAGTGTCAACAATTGGTCTTGATAATACTTGGTCAAATAACCGTTCGTTAACTTCCATCTTTTGGTTGATCTTATACCGACCAGCTAAACTCATGTTAAAGGTATTAGTGTTAAAGAAGTGATACCAAATGATGGTTTGGAAACAAAATTCTTCTTGGTCATTAATCCGTTCTGCTAAGTTGTCTAAAGTTTTTTGAGAGATGTTTAATCCTTCAACTAATGCACAAGCTGCTTGTTCCACAATAATGATGTCAAGGTATTTTTGTTGTTCAACTTTAAGTTGATTCATTTCAGCTTCTAGTTTTGTGATGACAGCATTATCTTTATTATCTTTCTTCGCTCGTTCATCAACTAACTTGGATTCAAGTTCTTCAATCTTATCAGTAACTTCTTTATAGTCAAATAAAGCAACCCGAATCTTGTAATCAGGAGTTAAAATTTTCTTGCGAATTTCGGCTTTGGTTTTGATCTTCTTCAAATCGTTCATCATGTCAACAATTTGGGGAAAATCAAAGACTTCAGTTTCGTTATATTTTTCGTTTTTATAGGAATTAGTAATTAATTCTTCATCCCCATAAATTTCATCAATAATCTTCTTGGTATAACCTAATGCTTTTAAGAATTGAGTAATGGGTGCTAACATTGATTGGTTACCAAGCACATCTCTTAACATGATTTGAATGTATTTGTTTGGTTTGTTGTGTTTATCTTTGGCTTCTTCTTTTTGCACATAAATTGAAAACATCGTGCCTTTAATTGGTAATACTTCACAAATTAAACCTTCCAAAATCCGCCGGCGGGAATTACTTAACTTTAATTGGGCTTTATGTAAGATGTAACTACCAGGAGAACGAACAATTTGGGAGATGATAAACTTTTCCGTACCATTAATTAAGAAAGTACCACGTTTGGTCATCTTTGGTAATCAAGTTAAAAAGATCCCATCAGGAACTGGTTTATCATTTTTACCCTTGGTCTTTTTACTTTTTACTTTTTTACTTTTGTAAATTTGACCGGTTTCGTTATCTTTTAATTGCACATCAATGTAAACATTGCACGCATAACTTAATGAACGAAGTTCTGCTTCTTGTTCACTACATAATGGTTCGGTAATTTTTAAACCATTGAATTCAAGTTGGTACTTACCGTTCGTGGAAATAATGGGAAAAAATCCTTTGATTAAACCTTCGAGTTCGGTGTTAATAAATTTATCGTATGATTTACTTTGAATATCCGCATAGTTCGGAAAATCAAACATCCGTTTAATTTTTCCATAATTACGACGTTGAACTAAGTTAGAATATTCAACAATGGAATAATCATCTGTCACTGGCTTTGGTTCTTTATTTTCTGGCATATTTCTTCCTTTGTGCTAATTTTTTAATAAAACATAAAAATAAAAAATAAAATACAGTAAACTCGTATTAGTTGGTACTATACCCCCTTACTCTATCTTATTTTTTATATGTAATATCTTATTATTTTATCATAAACACAAAAAAATTAAAAAATATTAAATTATTTATTTTATTAGAAAATTTGCAAAAATTGCTAACATTTATCCTTTATTTTGATTATCATTGTGAACAAAAAAATATAGGTTTAATTACCTATATTTTGTTGATGTATTAATAATCACTAATGTTTATCAAAATTTAATTGGCGAAATAAATCAACTAATTTAATTTCATCTAAATTATCTGACTTTTTCATGTCAATGGCAGTATCTAAATCAAAATGAACTAATTCGTCTTTTTGAATTCCTAATGCAACGTTATAAATATTGTTTTGAATACATTGAACACAATATTGGGCGAACTTAAAGCAACTTACTAATTCACTTGCAGTTGGATTTGCTCCTCGTTGGGCATACCCAATCGAATTAAAACGCATGTGTAAATTTAATTTGCTTTCCACATGGTTGACAATTTCATTGTACGTTGGATAACCTGATGTTCCATAGAATTTTTCAGTCACAATAAAAATACCCCAATTTTTATGATGACTTTTAATTAACTTAATTTGGTTCACAAAATCTTCTTTGGTTCATGGATTTAATCTAGTAATAACCGCATCGGCAAAACTAGCTAAAGCTGCACATACACTTAAATCACTACATTCGCGTCCCATCACTTCAATTAAGCAAAAGGAGTTAAAAGATTTTACGGTATGGCGAATTGCAATTATTTCTTGCAAGATTAAATTTAAGGCACTATTAAATCCAATTGTATAATCAGTTGATCCTACGTCATTATCAATGGTAGCAGGAATGGCAATCACATTGATTTGGTGGTGCATTAAGATTTGAGCCGCATGATAACTACCATCCCCACCCAAAATAATTAATAATTTAATGTTTTCCTTACTTAAATTATTAATGGCACAATTAATGTTTTCGGGTAATTTAAAATCAGGATAACGGGAACTGCGAATAAACGTGCCACTATCAAAGATGTGATCAGTATCTGCTTGAAATTCACTGTAATCAAATAACTTAATTTCGTCTTTTAATAATCCAACAATGCCATCATAAATAACTTTGACATTCCATTTCTTTAAATAAAAGAATCTTAGTAAACTCATGATGGTCATGTTCATGCCTGGAGCATCACCTCCTGAGGTCATTAACGCAATATAGTTATTTGTGCCGTAAGAAAAATCTGGTAATAGTTGGTTCTTATTTACTTTATCCATAATTTATTCCAATAATGAGAAATCATTTTCATCAACGTAAGTTGGTTTATTATCAGTAGTTTCATTTTGTTTAGGATTAATGCTAATGATATCAGTTAATGCTTTTTCGTTTAAAGTATTAACTTCCAAAATCATGGTGGGACGTTTAATGGCATCAAATACTTTATTAAGGATGGTATTTTGTTTAATTAAACTCGTACCTTGCATGGCTTTAGGAGCAGATAAACCAAGGTATTGCAAAATGGTAGGAGCAATGTTGGCAATGGAAACATTATCATCAGCCAAATGAATCTTACGTTCACATAAAATGAAAGGAACTTTGCAAGTGGTATGATAAGTTTTAATGTTCCCATTTTCATCAACCATTTTTTCGCAGTTACCATGATCAGCAGTAATAATTAATTTACCTTCATCATGGTTAATTAATTTATCGTAAAGTGAACCTAAACATAAATCAATGACTTTAAGTCCTTTAATAGCTGCATCTAAATTACCCGTATGTCCTAACACATCAGGGTTGGAATAGTTGACAAAAATGACATCATAATCATGTAAATGTTCCAAAATGTAATTAGTAATTTCCACGGCTTGTAATTGCGGATGCAAATCGTAAATTACTTTTTTATCAATCGGAAAACTATATCAGGTTTCGTTTTTAAATGGTTGATCATGCCGCCCATTTAAATAATAAGTAATATCGTTAATGCGTAATTTATCTGCTACTTTTAATTGCTTTAAATCGTGTTCACTAATAACTTCACTTAATGTATAATCAACGGTTTTTTCTTTAAAGACACACTTTAAATTAAATCCCCCAAATTCCGCTAAACTATAAATTGCTAAATTATTACGGTGCACATAAGTATCATATTGTTCTTGGTTTTGATTAAACATCAAACTTAATAATTGTTCCGCATACCGGTAAACCGTTAAAATGACAACATCATCATCATCAATCTTGCTATCTTCATACGCAATGTTATATTGCGGAATAAAAAATTCATCAGGGCAATTAAGTTCATATTCTTTATTAACATATGCTTCAAAATCACTGAAGTTATCTCCATCGTGTCTGGTCATTAAGTTTCATGTTTTAATGGTTCGTAACCAGTGTTCACTATCATCAAGAGCGTAGTGTCTTCCCGAAATATCAGCTAACTTTCCGTTGCATGGTTTTAAAGCATTATAAAGATCACTTAAGTAAGAAATGGCGGATTTTTTATTAACATCTTTCCCATCCGTAATGGCATGCACAATGGGAGTAAGACCATTTTGGGAGATTAATTTAATTAAGGCAAAAATATCATCATCATATCCAGTAATGGGACTATGTGACACTAGTCCAATGATATGAATGCTAGTTTTATTGCGCTTTTTTGCTTCGTTAATAGCATCTAACAAGATTTCATTTTGAAAGAAACTATTATCAGCAACACTATCAGCAATTTGTTTACAGTAAGCATCAATTACTTTCCCACTGCCCATGATCATGTGGTTATTTTGGCAAATACCGTATGCTCCTTCAACTAATCCACAACTAGGACCTGAAGTTTCAAGTAAAGTTCACGGATAGTTTTGGTGAATAATCTTCACGTTTTCCATTTTTGCTAGTAATGGAGCATTTCCTGTTTCGTAATTGCTAATTCCAAAACCATCTAAGATGGCAACAACTAATGGTTTGTTACTCATAGTTATTGATTATTGATTAGAATCAACTTTGGATTCATCAGGAAGGGATGATTCTTTATTGTCATCTGCAGTGGCTTTAGCTTCTTGTCAACCCTTAGCTCATTTTGCTGCTTGTTGTTCTTCTTTTGCTTCTTGACGTGCAGGTGCTCCAGTTGCTTTGGCTTCATCTCATTCTTTAGCTCACTTAGCAGCTTGTTCGCCATCATGACTAGCAACCTTAATTTCATTAACAATTGGTTTAGTTGCAGTGGCTTTGGCTTCATTTCATTCCTTGGCTCATTTATTTGCTCATTCATTACCAGTAGCAGCAATTTCTTTAGGTGTTGGCGTTGGTTGTTGTTTTAAATGAGCGTTTGGATCAGGACTAGCTTCTTTGGCATTTAAATCTTTCACATGGTGTCTAGGATCTGGTAATGGTTTATTAGTTGCAGCAATTTCTTTTTGCTTTAGAACATAATACTTATTACCTAACGATGGATAAGTTTGAGCAATGATTTGACTTGTACCATACGCAATATCATAAAACGAAGTCACATCAAGGGAACTACGACCAATTAATAGTCCATCAATTTGTTCACTAGCAACATAGTTGTTGTAGTTTGCACTATTAATGCTACCCCCATAAACAATCCGAATGCTATTGGCTGCTGCTTCATTATATAAATCTTTAATCTTATTACGAATTTCTTTAATGACTGCTTCTACTGTTGTTAATGCAACCGGATCAGCTTGGCCAATTGCATAAATTGGTTCATAAGCAATAATAACATTTGGTAAGTTATCAATTAAAACTCCCTTGATATCTTGTTGCACTTGGTTTAAGATGTAACTTACTGAGTTATGAGCATCACTAACTTCTTTCGGATCTCCTACACACAAAATGGCATTCATGCCATTATTAGTTAATGCTAATACTTGCTTATTAATATCTTCTTCGCTTGGGTGTTCTAGTGATCTTACTTCCCAGTGACCAATAATGCTGGTATTAATTCCTTCTTCTTTTAGTTGAGCATAAGAAACACATCCCGTGTAATTTCCACTTGGTTCACTATTGCAATTTTGGGCACTAATAATAATGTTTGAAACTGAGTTTCTAGTAAATCAACCAGCTCTTGCAATGTATGTTTTACATGCAATTAAGCACAAGAAACTTGGTGCTAATGCTAAATCTAATTCATCAGTTAATAAATGGCTGCGGTTAAGCATCTTATTTAAGGTCATTAAATAATTGATGGCTTCCTTGCGGTCTTTATTCATCTTTCAGTTTCCAATAATAATCTTTCTACGCATTTGTTTATTTTTTCCTTTCCAGTTTTAATTAATTAAATTAATCAATTATTAAAAAATTAAGTGATTAATTATAGTTGTAAATAGTTTTTGAATCAGGCATCTAATGCCCCGATTTCGTTATCAAGTTCAAATAAACTATTACCGTATAAATTATAATAAATTTTAAACTTTGGTTCAGTGCCACTGCGTCTAAATCGAATTCAAGAATTACCTTCTAATAATCAATCAACACAACCTCCTTTGGTGTTGTATGCAATACTGGTAATTTTCCGGTTTAACACGTGGTCTTCTTTAAATTGCAATAACTTGTCCAAAATCTTGTCAACTTTTTCTTGTCAATTATCTTCTTTAATGACAAAACTGTAAGTTTTACCTTGTCAATATCCATATTCCTTATAGATTTCATCTAAATAATCAACAAAATCTTTATTATCTTTAATTAATTGGGAATAAATTTCAAGTGCTAATGCCCCAGCTTGAAAACCATCTTTATCCCGGTCAATACTACTATTTAAAGCTCCAATTGCTTCTTCAAATGCCACTACTAGTGAACTAGTATCAACATTTTCTGATACATAATTACCCATTCATTTAAAACCAGTTGGAGTACGATGCACACTAGCACCGTACTTTTTAGCAATTAAATCAACCATGTTGGTTGATACATAAGATGACACAATGTAAGCAGGTTTAGTAAATTTCTTATTCTTTAGTACATAATAAGTAAAAATAATTCCTAGTTCATTTCCACTTAAAAATTTTCATTCATCATCATGGTAAATGGCAACAGCCATCCGGTCTGCATCGGGGTCATTTGCAATGATGATTTTAGCATTATTCTTCTTGGCATATTTAATAGCTAAATCAAAACTCTTTGGTTCTTCAGGATTAACTACCGCACTATAAGTAAAATTGGAATCATATTCATTTTGTTCAGCTACATCAATGATGTTAGTATATCCAAGCATTTTTAAGAAACGTGGGAATTTTTTAACTGAGGTTCCATGATGACCTGTAAAAACAACCGGGAAGTTCTTATTAACGTTGGGATGTGTATTAATTAAAGCACTTTTAGCTGCTGTAAAATAATCGTTAATGTTATCACGGGAAATATAAGAAATATTTGCTTTATCTAGTTGGTAAGTGCGGTCAAGAATTTCACTAAAGCTGGGACAATTAACAATAATGTCATCAGCATCATCATCAAGAATTTGTGCCCCGTTACAACCATAAATCTTAAAACCGTTGTAAATCTTGGGATTATGACTAGCAGTAATGTTAATACCCGCATTACACTTGTATGCTAAGACCGTATAAGAAATAATGGGGGTTGGCATTAATTCATTGTTTTCAAACAAGAAAACTTTAATCCCAAACGAACTTAATACTTTGGCACACACAAGGGCAAAGTGACTAGAATTCTTGCGGTTATCATGGCCAATGACAACAGTAATATTCTTATTATCTTTATATTTGCTTAACAAGTGTTTAGCTAATCCTTCGGTTAACATTTGGTAAGTAAAAGTATTAAACCGTTGGTACCCAGGCCCCATTTTCATGCGTACGCCAGCAGTGCCAAACTTTAAAGTTTTTTGATCAAAAACTTCTTTGATTTCACTTTCATCCATATCCATTAAAGCCGTTTTTAGTTCAGCGTTCACCCGGGGATGGTTCATCCATACTTGGTAAATCCGGTTGGTCACATTATCTAACATAAATTATTATTCTCCTATTCTTTATTCTTAAGGTCACGATTAACTTTAATTAAGTTTAAGTTATCATTTACATCTTGTAAATAATTCTTAATCGTAAATTGTTCGCGTTTATCGTAGTACTTAATATTTTCAATGAAGGTATTTATTATATCTTTGCTAATCTTTTGCGAACTATAAAGTGTGGCAATTAAATCATCTTTTTTCACTTGATCCCCCCCTAGTTTATTAAATTGAATCCCAGCTTGGGAATCAAGTTTTTCATCCTTACTTTTATAAATCCGAAGTTGTTCGCATAAATGATAAAGTTGATTATAATCTACTAATTCAATAAAACCATCTTGAGTAGCATTAATGAGGGTTTTATATTTGGGAACAAAATATTTATTAATCCGAAAGTTATTAAATTTAATCAAATCGTACCCTTTTTGTTTAACCACTAAACGTTGAAAAGCAATTAATGCTTTTTTATTAGCTAGTAATTCTTCCACTTTATCTTCGGTTGTTTGCTTGTTAATATTGAGGTTGAGGCGGTATAAAATTTCGCTAATAATCTTTTTAATTAACTTGGTATAAAATGGTCAATCTTTGTAATTACTAAAAAAGTCAGTGACTTTTTTAATTTCTAAAGCACTACCAATGTAACGATCTAACACGTTATCACTACTTGTTAAAAAGATAATGACTTTTTTATTAAATTTATTGGCAATGTCAATGACTAATTGCCCAATTTTTTTGGCTTCATTAATATTTTTAATGTAAGCACAATTACCAAACTTTAAGTTAATAATCAAAACATGGTTATTGGATCAAAACTTTAATGCCAAAGCTGCACATAAATAAAGCATGATGTTTTGGCACGCACAATCATTAAATAATTGCATTAAACTAGCAAAAGCAGGTACTAAATGGTTGATTTTTTGGTAAATTAATTGGTTTTGGGGGTCAGATAAAATCGATTTTTTAATGTAAGGAATTTCCCCAGTTACCCCTATGGTTTCTAATTTATCAAATAAAGTTCCAATAAAACCATAAGGAACTGCTGCATACGTGTAGTGAAACTTAACGTTAAATTCTTGCAGTAGTGGTCCAATGATTAAAGGTAAACTATCACCCATTTCGTTGACGTTAAGATAATCTAATACGACGGCTTTTTCATTATTATTATCGACTTCATCCCAATTTGCTAGCTCAGCTTTAATCGTTGCTTGAATTGCATTAATAAACGCCACACATTCATCAAGATTTAATCCTTTGAGATCTAAGGTGCTAACAAAACTACCAATTGCTCACGGTTGATTTTTCTTTAAAAGAGTTGATATAAAAAAAGAGAAATCGTTTTGACCTAAAACGATCCCATCTTTTTTGTTATTAATTAATTGTTGTATCGATTGATTAGATAAATTACTTATCTTCATCATCTTTTAGAGTGCTCATTCATAGACCACCTTTGGTGGAGTATGCATAAGCAACTGCGATTTTACCGTGAGGAATGTGGAAGGTTACTTCTGGATGTTCGTGATCTCCCAAATATCTCTTCATACGTAAACCGTCAACATCTAATTCGATGAAAACAACACGGTTGCAGCAACCTTCGCATTCTTCTGCACTATCAGAAGAGCAAGAAGATTCTTCGCAACTTTCTTCGGAACAGCACTTGTCTTCGCATTCGTTGCATTCCTTTTCTTCACAAGAACAAGCTGGTTCGTTTACCTTAATGGTGTATCCAAATTCGTTCTTAGTAATAACTGGCATGTATTCAGCAGTAGCATCAGTGCTAGTTTTTACTGGATATTCCTTTAAGTTTGTCTTCGTCAAACTATAAGGAGAGTCGATTTCTAATAATCGATCATCTGGGGTGATAAAAAACTTTCTCATATTTATACCTTTCTGTAAATTTTTGTTAGTACTAACTAAACAAGAAATATTATAAACTATTTTTTAAATATTCTTTAATTATTTCTAATCCTAATTTACTCATGTCAACTAAAGAAATTTGGCGGTTAATTGCTGGCATTGTTTCATTAGTAATTGAATTATCAGAGACAGTTAGAATAGAAATTGCGTGCTTGCGTAATTTTTTGGCATTAGCATATAAACCAAAACTTTCCATTTCAACTCCAGCACAATGATCTTTTTTACTTAATTCTTCTGGAGAAAGAACTGTATAAAAGCAATCAGTTGTAATGATATTAGCTGGAATTAACCCAATTTTTAGTTTATTAGCACTATCAATTGCTAATGCTTTTAATTTTGGATTTAACTTAATAATGTGATTTGGTACAGTAAGTCCTAATTCGTTGACATAATTTGATTCACTATATACTTCTTTAGCTAATAATAAACTACCAACATTAATGTCTTTTCTTAATGCTCCAGCTGTACCTAATCTAACAATCAGTTCAACCCCATAGAATTTAAATAATTCATAACTATAAATGCCAATTGATGGAATACCCATGCCATGACCCATGATGGTAACAAAGTGCTTCTTATAATAGCCACTAAATCCCATCATGCCCCGAATGTCAGTTACCATCGTGCAATTAGTTAAAAAGGTTTCTGCCATTCATTTTGCTCGAAGTGGATCACCACACATAATGACTGCTTTAGCAATCTTATCTTTAGGAGCACCAATATGTGGTGTTAGTCCTTTTTTATCCATGAAGGCTAAACCTGGTAAGTCTTTACCTTCCAAATATCCCATGCTAGCACCACCACCAGTGGAAATAAAGGTGAATTTATCTTTATAACCAAAGTTAACTGCAGCACTTGCAGAATCTCCGCCCCCAATGACTACTTTTGCTCCACTCTTAGTTAATTTTGCCAAAATATCAAATAAGGATTTGGTACCTTGTTGGAAGTTAACAAATTCAGTTACGCCTAATGGACCATTGTAAAACACGGTTTTAGCATCACGTAATACCTTTTCATATTTTTTAGCAGTTTTAGGACCAATATCAAGTCCCATCACTCCATCAAATTCATCACTACCAATGTCAATTGGTTTACCAGCAATATCAGCATATTCTGGTACACACATCGCATCATCAGCTAACACAATCTTGTGCTTTTTATCAGATTTTAAAATTTTGCGAACCGTGTCAAATAATTCGTCTTCAGTTTTACTAATACCCACGTTGTGACCCATGGCTTTAGCAAACGTATAAGTTAATCCCCCGCTAATAATCACTTTATCAGCTTTATCTAATAATTTTTCAATTAGCGGAATTTTATCACGAACCTTCCCACCCCCAAAAATAGCAACAAAGGGGTGTTCAGGGTGGTCAAGAATTTTACTTAACGTACTTAATTCTTTTTGCATTAATAACCCAATGGCATTAACCGGTTGATATTTAGCAATTTTGGCATTGGATGCATGATCACGGTGCACAGTCGCAAAAGCATCATTAATATAAACATCTCCTAGTGAAGCATAGAATTTGGCAAGTTCATCCTTACCTTCACTTTCCAAGTTAACTAATTGCTTATTGGCATCAATATTAAAGTATCTGGTATTTTCAAGTACTAAAATTTCTTTTGGTTGCAATTCACTTACTTGCTTAGCAATTTCCTTTAAATCTTGGGAGGCACAAAATTTAATGGTAACTCCCGGTAATTTTTCTTGCATTAATTTAACAACAGGTAACAAAGTTTTGGTATTGTCATTAATATCATCAATGCTGTAAATCCGACCAAGGTGACTTAACACCACGATTTTATCGTTTTGAGCAAGTAAGTATTGTAAAGTTGGTAAACTTGCATCAATTCTAGTTTGGTCTAAAATTTTATTAGCAAAAATAGGCACGTTTAAATCAAGTCTTAAGATTACTAATTTATTTCTTAAATCAAGATCATAAACGGTTTTGTAATTTAATTCCATTTTTTACTTTCCTTTTAATTTGTGAAATTGTTAATATTTTACATAAAAAAATTATCTTAACAATAACTATTAAGATAATTTCTTATTTATTTTAAATTATTTAGTATATTTCTTCATTTCACTTGCTAAATTTTCATTAGTCAAAGTTTCAATGACAATCTTGTGCTTTTTAGTGTTGTTGTAAAGCAGTGCTAATAGCACAATGCATGCAATCATAATGGCAATGTAAATTGCCACAAAGATTCAACTTCATCAGGAATTAGCAAACTTAAATCAAAACGCAGGATTACCATTATTAATGCTTGGTAATTGAACATAACGCATTTGAATGGTAGCAAATACCGCTAATGGGAAATTAATTCCCTTTCCATTAATATTTAAGTCAGCAATATATTTTTCAATTAACGCACTATTAACTGCTCCCCCACTTACTTTAACGGGTGGATAAGTTAATTCTGGTGCTAACTTAACTAAAATTGATTGTAAGAATGGTACACCGGGAATGACGTTAACTTCAGTAATGACTCCCCCTAAAATGATGGCACTAATAATTAAACCAAAGCAAGCTAGAAAATATTGCCGAATCTTGTTAGCATGCACATCATATTTTAAGAAGCGATTATATTTAGCAAAAATAATTAAAGTTCCAATTACAAAGG
Organism: bacterium; assembly: GCA_017633835.1. The sequence continues at coordinate 13,934 of JAGBOP010000003.1, read as the reverse complement.
CAAGAATAAATGCTTCAAAGCACACATAAACAATCCCATACCAATTAAACAAAGGACCCACAAATGTTCCTAAGATTTTTGGTAATCCATTCACATCAGTAATGATTACTTCTAATTGGTTTCCTTTTACCGGACTTACATAAAACACATAATGATACAACCCAAAATTAAAGGCATAAGCTTGCAACGTTGATTGATTAGCTTGCCCTACATAAGGATTAAAGAATTGTTGTTGGGGTACATACGTCCCATTGGTAATAAACGAAGGAGTAAAAAGCAAAATCATGCTAAAGATTAAAAAGATAATAGTGCAAATAAAGCCAGCGATTAATAATTCAAAGTGTACGTGGGGTTTTGATAAATAAACATGCAACCGGTTATATCTTCGTTCAAAACGTTTTGAACTAGTATGTTTTAATTTGCGAATCCGAAACTTGCGACTAGTTACTAATGCATTTGAATCTGCCGTCGCATTTTCAGTTGTATCTTTTGTAGTTGTTTGGATAACTTCATCATTACTTACATGACTTGGTTGCAAGTTTGCTGGCTCATTACTATTTGGTGTTGACAAATTTTGATCTTCCATATTAATTATTTACAACCCTAAATATCTCAGTCTCCACCAAATAGTCAGAACGCATTACCAGGATTAATGGTAATACTTAAATTATCAATTCAAGTACCATTAATTTCCACTCCACTAACTACTAATTGTCCATGACCATATCCATCAGTAACATAAACTTTATACCCAGTAGTTAATCCAACAATAGTGCTGTTAAATCCCATCATGCCAGGGAATCAACTTAAATGAATGGTTCTTACTCCATCAGTAAATCAACTATCAATGTATTCACTTCAAGTTGGTTGATCCATGGTAAAGGTGTATTTTGAACCAACAGCTCATGCCCCGTTGGTAAAGTGCGAATTAAATCAACCATACCAATTAGCTTTCGTTGAACTAGTCATAAATCAACCATATAGTAGACCGTATTCATCATCAAGGTATCTAGTAGCATTTAAATAATCAACTGCATATGATTGATTATCATTAACTTCAGTAGTTAAATTTACACTGCTAGTGGTAGAAACATCACTACCATTTACTTTAATGCTTGGAGCATTCTTTGCACCAAATAATACAGTTTGGTTATTTTCACCTGGATAAATAAAGTCAGCATAACTAACTCCATCAATTGTTTGCACAATTTTGTAAGTAATATCGCTTGTATTATTAAAGACAATACTGTTAATGGTATTGCTGCTTAATAATGTCATTTGTCCTACACTTACGCCACTTGGTAAACCCATCGAAATAGTCATGGCAGCAAAATTAGCTGAATCAGTAATGTAGTTATATAGTTCGACAAAGTTGCTAACACTATTAGTTTTTAAATTAACATCATTTAAATCCCAAGTAACTGCTCCATAAGGATTAATACCATTGGTGTTAATGGTAATGGCTCCTGCTACTTTGGAAGCAGTGCTTCCATATGCTAAATTACTAGAAGTTGGCGTAATAATCGATCCATCATTATAGTGATATAACATTGCAAAATTATAAAAGGCATAGGAAATATTTAAACTTGGTTTATATGTAGCATCAGTTCCACCCAGTTTTAATGCCAATCCATTACCAGCATATTGCGATGAAAATGCACTCGAACCTGGTTCAAGGAAGTAACCATATTTAATATCCGTAATATCGTTAATATTTGGAGCATCATCATAATTTAAGGATGTAGATACTGCTACATCTTTGGTAACTCCACTAATGCTAATTTGTTCAGTAGCACTTGGTACAAGTTGCGGATATGAATAAGCAGTGCCTTGCTTCATGTAAAAGACCATTGGAATTAATTTAAATGGGACTGGACTTGTTTGTTGTAAAGTAACACTTAATGCAACCGTAGGAACAATACTAATACCAGTTACAGCAGTTCCATTAACATCCCAGTTCATTTCATTTAAAACTGCGGTATGAGCAGTTGGATTATAATTAGAAATTTTGACAGAATAATTAGTGTAATTTAAAGTCGTTTGCGATGGCATGTTGGTACTGAATTGGTGCACTTGTCCCATTAATTCAAAATCGTTTTGAATATCTTGCGTAGTTAACGTACCTAACCAAGTATTACATTCAGCTAGATATTGATTCATAACATCTTGGTTAGAAGGACTTAATTGACTCTTAAAGTTAATTAATTCACTTAATAGATCATTACCCCCACCGTAAGAGTATGTACTTCCCATTAAGATTAATTGTTGGGTACCACCTTCAGTGTTTAATAAATAATTTGATAACGTACTATTATTTTGTAACGTTAAACTATCAATTACTAATGATTGACCATCAACGCGAGCTGTATAATTTTGTACTTGCAATAAGTTATTGGTAATTAAACTACTTAGGGCTTTACGCATCATGACGTTATGAGTATTATTAGGATTATTACCCCCATTAAGTTCAAAGTTATTCATTAATAAGTTTGGATAGTTACTATCTTTAACACTTACTTGCGGATTTAAACTAATGGTTTGGGTAAAGCCATAAATCATGATTGGGAAGTTAGTAACACTAAAGTTTTGTTCAAACGGAGCAAAGTTATATAGTGCTCCGTTTAAATACAAGTTAATTTCTTTACTGGTAGTATTTGATAATTGAAAACTACTTACTGTTAAAGTGTTATTACTACTATTAACTGAATATTGGACATTACTCATACTAAAAGAAGCAAAAATAGGATTTTGTTTAACTAGTTGTTGGTATAAATAAGTACTAATTAAATCACTATAGTTAATTTGCTTACTATCTTTAGTAGTACTATTTTTTGTTGTAGTACTTGCAGCACTTTGTTCTTGATTAATTTCACTATAAATAGCTTGACTAGAAACATAAGTAGCAGGGCAAATATCCATGAAGTTCATGGAAAATGCCATGGTGGAACTATCATTATTTAAGGAAGTAGTAGTTGGAATTTGGTTGCTATCAATATATAAAGTGATGCTTAATGGTACATTAACTCCATAAGATGGATTTGGAACTGGATAAATTGGATAATATCAAGTTCCCCCATCATAATGACTAATTAAGTAATAAATGGTGGAGTTTACTGATGCTTCATCTTTATTACCAGCTACATATGCTAAATAGTATGCTTTATTGTAAACTAAAGCGTTAGTAACATTAACAGTAACAATGTTGTTAATTTCTACTAAGTTAATGTTAAATTGACTAACTGCTAAACTAGGATTAATATCAGCAAATCCAGTTTGGTCTAATAATAATTTAAATAGGGTTGGATTACTTGCTTGCGTAACGATTAAATCATTGACTTTTTTACCACTAGTAAATAAACTTAAATTGTTATGTACATATTGGTCAATTTCGGGATAGTTTTGAGCAAGATTAACCGTGGCATTAGTTTGTAAATCATTATCACTACTAAAAGCTTTTACTCACGTTTTAGGAATGTAGGTTTTACCTTGTAAATCAATGTTTCCAGCGTCATAAATCGAACCAAAGGTAGTTTTATAAGGAGTTTTTAAACCGAATCAATCGTCATTTTTAGCCGAAGTTAAATAAGTAGTATTAGCGGATTTAAAAGCAGTGGAAGTAATTTGGCGGTTCGCCATTCAGTAATAATAAAACAAATAAGAATAAGCAATTTTTTCTAGTTTGAATGGAGCTGAACCATTATACAAACTTAATTCACTTTGAGCGTTAGCAGCGTTAATACTATAACCTAAATGCACTCCTTTTAAATCTGATGGATAAGTTGAATTTAGCATGCTGGTATTAAAGGTGGTACCAGCAAGCGTATTAGTGCTAATTTCTGGACTAGTTTGTAGTTTACCATCTTGTTCTCACATTAATAAAGGAGTAATGTTAAAAGTAAGTTTACTACTGTTATTAATGGTTAAGTGTAACGTAGTTTTAATGGAGTCTACATAAACATTAATTTGACCGGTAATTCCGTGGTTAATACTAAATTGAGCAGGAGTAGTAGCAGTTGATGGAGTAAATGTTACATCCCCCGGATTTAGTAAGGAAATGTTTAAACCTTGGAAAGCAAAGGTGGCTAATGGTTGCCCATTTTGCATGTAAGTAATTTCTTGACCTTTATCTAGTCAGTTAAACAAGTTGAACACATCTTGGGTAATGATTTGTTGCCCATATTCATTAATGTAATTACTTGCCACTTGTAAGGGGGAAGTATAAGGAGATTTTGGGGTTGAATAAGTAGTAGTATTGGTCTTGGTGTTAGTAGTTTTAGTGTAAGCATTGTTTAAATCAGTAATGCTATAAAGAACGGTTTTAGCACTAAAGGTGTTAGTAATGCTTGTTGGTAATACTGCATCAGAACATACACTAACTCCTCCATCTTGGTTGGCATAAACCCAAATGGATTGATTTTGATTAAGATCAACACTTGCTTTATCTTTGGCAGATGAATAATAATTAAATTGCACGCTATCTTTATTAGGATTGGAAATTTGGAACGCAGCAAATTCTAGCGTGCTGTTATCAAAAGTAGCAGGAGTAGCTAATTCGTAGTTTTGGATAATTAAATTATTATCTTCAAAAACGGTTAATCAAGGGAAACTGCATTGGTTTAGTTCATCAACTACTTCGGAAAAAACAGATGAACTATTACCAGCATTGGTAGTAGCAACTAAAGTGGAATTAGGGTTAATGTTAGAAGCTTTGTTAAAAGCAACTGGACTTAATGCGTCAATTTTTGCACTTACACTACCCCCCGCTTTTAATGGGGTGGGATTAGAAGTCATAATGGCACTAGTAGATGCTTGCACCGTTTTGGAAACTTGGGTGGATGCAACACTACCGGCAATTAATGCAGCAGTAAAAGCAGCTGCCCCAATGGCAACGGCACTAACAATAATTTTTTTCTTTTTTGAAGTAACTTTCTTAGCGTTTTCACTCATAAAAATACCTCCTGATTTTTAGCATTTGATGCTAAATTTTGTATCCTTATTATTAAACAAAAATTTTACAAAATTCATAAAAATAACATAATCATTTTTTGATTTGTGCTAATATAATTAAGGATTTGGGTAATTTGAAAAATATTTGATTATTTCGATAATTAACTAAAAAAAGATAAAAATTTGATATAATGACGAAATTTAAACCAAAATACCCATTATTAACCATCATTCAAGCATACAAATACAATGGGTGATTATATCATGCTTGACAACCAATTTATATCATCGATCAAAACAATGATTATTTGTTTTGTGCTAGCAAATATCTTTACATTCTTACTAGCAAGAAGGATAGTGACATTTGCTATAAGCACTTAATGAATGAAACTGATACCTTTTGGTTTTTCTTTGAAAAAGAATGATTTAACTTAAAGATTACCATTAACAAAGAAAACCACAATATTATCTACTATATTAACATAGCAAGTCCATTTTATATTGAAAATGGCATTATTAAATACATCGATTTTGACTTAGATTACCGGTGTGTTTTATCAGCAACTTCTAGAACTCCAAAATGGCACATTTTGGATGTGAAAGAATTTGAAAAAAACCAAGTTGCTTATAACTACTCCCATTCGGTTTTAAATACCATTAATAAAGCCAAAGAACGAATTGAAAAATTATTAGAAGCAAAATACTTTACCACTAATTTTTCTTACCAAGCACTAAGTAAATGCATGCAAGAATTAAATTTTGATTATTTTGAACCAGTGGCATTAAGTACTGAAAAAAACCAAAATAAAAATTAAAATTCATGGATTACTTCAAACAAATTGACAATACCATTAACTCATTAGTTAAAGATCATCAACTTGAACAAGCAGTTAATATGATTCAAGAACAATTAAAAGCATTTGTTCCTGAACCATATTTTTCACAATGAAAAAAGTTACTTTATTCATTAAATAAAGAATTAAATGCTAAAGAATTAGATAGTCAATTTAAAAATTGGTATGCAAATCTAACCAGTGATGATTTAATGAGCAACTTAGTAAAAAATCACCAAGTTGATTTTAATTTCTTGCAATGATACTGAAAGAAATTTCCTTTTAACAAAAACCAAGCTCAATTTTTTAGTTATTTATTTAATAGTACTCAAATTAACCAAGCAGATAAATTCTTATTGTTTTATTTAATTGCTAATAAAACTAATGATTCATTAATATTTTTTAATGACATTATTAATGTTCATCACCAAGTAAATAAAGATACGATTATTGCTTACAAACAATACCAAGATGAATTAACGAATTATTTTAATGAAGAAATAAAAAAAGATGTCACCATTAGACAATGGTGTCATCAATGTTTAGACTTAATGGTTATTTATTACTTTCCAATTTTTCCATCAACTTATTTAAAAATTAGTTCAACCGATTTAGGAAAATTAATCATTAATTACGTTAATGATTGTCAAGCAAATACACTTAATGATAATAGTGTGATTGCTAAAGTAATGCATTATTTTCATTAATATTGCTTGTTAGTTTGAATGACTGCTTTATGAATTGGGACATTTTGAGCAATGAATTTTTCTTCGTATTCAGTCTTAATGTTTTCTTTGTTAATGTCTAAATCAATTTCTTGGTAAAGATCATTTGTTTCATACAATACTGTTCAATTTGGATCGGCTTTAATTGTTTGCATACTGTAAGCAAAAAAAGGTGCATTATCAGTTTTTAAAATAATCTTCCCAGTTGGTTTTAAGATTAAGTAATATTGTCTTAAAAAGAACGGCGAAGTTAATCTTCGTTTGGTATGATGCTTCTTTGGTCACGGGTCACTAAAGTTTAAAAAGATTTCATCTACTTCATTATCATCAAAAATAAATTCAATGTTTTTAGCATCACCTAACGTAAACTTCAAATTATTGATTACGTAATGTTGATCAATAATACTTTGAGCTTGCCGCACCGCTTTTAACAAAATGGTGGCATCTTTTTCAATGGCAATAAAATCATATTGGGGATACTTTAAGGCTTGGTTAATAATGAATTGGCCTTTACCACACCCAATTTCTAATTTTAAGGGATGATTGTTATTATAAAACCATTTTCATTTGCCGTGTTTTTGTTCACAATCATCAATGTATAAATTTGGATATTGGAGCAATAAATTTTCGGCATCTTTATTATGACGTACACGCATAAGTTACATTTCTTTTACTATTTTATTAATGGCATCAACAATATCTTTAATGTCATCTTTTGGACTACTAGTTCCGGCTGTAATCGCTACTTTATGCTTATTAATAAACCAACTAGAATTTAATTCACTTGCTTTTAAAATTAAGTGACTTTCAATGTTTTTAGTTTTGCCTAAATAACATAGTTGGTTGGAATTATTACTTGCTTGATCACCAACTACAATTAATAAATCAACATCATTTGGCATGTTTAATACTGCTTTTTGCCGGTTAGTAGTAGCATCACAAATTTCATTATCAAAAATAATATTTTGGTAATGATTTTGTAAATATTGTTGAATATTTAAATAATCATACAACGCAATGGTAGTTTGATTTAATAAATAATATTGTTGATTTAAATCTAAGTGTAAACTTGCTAGTTTGTTAGGATCTTTATATTCATCAACATCAATAAAAATAATGTTGGGATTAATTGCTAACGTTGCAATTGATTCAGGGTGATTTTTCTTACCAATGTAAATAATGTGGTAGTGATTAATGTTCGCATAAATTAAATCATGAATCTTGCGAACATACTTGCACGTTGCATCAATGACAATAAAACCTTTTTTTCTTGCTAATGCAATTGCATCAGTTGGTGTACCATGAGCACTAAACACCACTACCGCATTTTCATCATGTAGATTTTCTATTAACTGCAAACGTGATTGTTTAGTATCATAAAGGAAAATCACTCCTTGTTTAACAAAACCATTAACTACGGTTAAATTATGCACAATTCAACCCACGCAATAAACATGTTTGGTGGGGTAATCGTTCACAGCTTGCTGCAATACATTAATTGCATTCATGACTCCTTGACAAAATCCTCTCGGAGTTAATTTAATTACTTGTACCATCGTGTTAATATAATCACTAAATTTTATTATTTTTTTAGTTCTTGGAAAAATCTTTTCAAAACATGTAGACAACTTAAATAAAAAATATAATATTAACATATTATTTAAGAAAAATTGAGCAGGACAAATTGCTTAATTATTTTTGCTATTTACTGCTCCAATTTTTTATAATTTAAGCTTTATTTTTGTTTTTTATGAAGGAGTAATCATGAAAATAGTTAACTTTGCTGGTAGTTTTGATCCTATCCACAATGGCCATTTGGAAATGATCAAACTGGCTTTTGCTGATATTCAACCTGATTTATTTTACGTCACACCAATCTTTCGTAGTTTTACCAAAACATATTCAACTACTTATAATGACCGGGCTCATATGATTGAATTAGCCATTAAAACTTTACATAATGACAAGATTAAAATCAATTACTGTGAACAAGATATTCCCGAAGGATATAGTGGATATAAGCACATTAATGATTTAAAGAATTATACGCATGCAGAAGAATTATACATTGTCATTGGAGCTGATCACTTAGCAGATTTAAGTACGTGGGATGAAATTGATTGATTAGTAAAAAACGTAAAATTCTATGTCTTTGCAAGAAGAGGATTACCAATTAATCCATTTGCCCAAAAATTAATTGACGAAGGGCGGATGATTTTTAATTACAACTTTGATTTTGAAGTTGGATCTTATGCCCAACGAGTGGTTCCTTCGTTTTTAAATGATGATGTTATTAATTACATTAATGAAAATGGCTTATATGCTTTTCAACGCTTGCAATCCAAGATGCGTAATAACCGGATTGCTCACAGTATGAGAGTAGCAGAATTATGTAAAGAATATGCTAACATTTATGATCCAAAATTAGTTAAACAAGCATATGTAGCAGGTTTATTTCATGACTGATGTAAAGAAAGCAGTGATGAAATGATTAAGGTTTGAATGCAATTAAGTAAGTACAAATCTTACCTGAACATGTTTACAAGGATTAATAATCTGCATGGACCAGCAGCTGCAGTAGTATTACAAACCCAATTATTCTTTAAAGATGAATTAGTACTACATGCCATTGCTAATCATACTTACCAATTTGATAGCAATGTTACCTTATTAGATAAGATTTTGTATTGTGCTGATAAACTAGAACCAGCTCGAACTGAAGAAGATTTAACCAACATTGATCATTACCGACAATTAGCCAAAACTGATCTTGATCAAACTTATCAAGCAATCATACAATACCAAAAGAATAAATTTGCTCACCAATTAAATAAATAAGAAAAGAAATTGAATAATTTATTAAAGGAAAACATTAATTATGGAAAACAATAACAAGTTATATAAAGATACTCACATCATTGTCATCACGGGTGGAGTATTTTCAAGTTTAGGTAAGGGAATTACTGCATCCAGCGTAGGATGCTTACTAAATAACCTTGGTTATAAAGTAATCAACTTAAAGTTTGACCCTTATGTCAACGTTGACCCTGGTACCATGAGTCCATTGCAACACGGGGAAGTATTTGTTACTCATGATGGAGGTGAAACCGATCTTGATCTAGGTAATTATGAACGATTCCTCAATGTTGATTTAAACAAGATTTCCAATTTAACGACCGGAACTGTATACCAAAACGTCATTAAAAAAGAACGCAATGGAGATTATTTAGGTAAAACTGTGCAAATTATTCCGCACATTACTAACGAAATTATTCACCGCGTTGACGAAATTAGCCAAATGTACCAACCTGATTTCATCATTGTTGAAATTGGGGGTACAGTTGGTGACATTGAATCAATTCCATTCATTGAAGCCATGCGGCAAATGGGACGAACCTATAAAGACCGCGTGCTTTATATGCACTGCGTACCAGTTATTAAATTGTTAACCTCTAATGAAACTAAAACTAAACCATTGCAACACAGTGTACGAGAACTAATGCACGCAGGTATTTCCCCTGATTTCTTATTAGTTCGCAGTGAAGAAGGTTTAACAAAAGAAGATAAAGAAAAGATTTATTTAACTACTGGGGTTGATCCGCAAGACATCATTGATGTTAAGAACCAAGAATTTATTTATGATTTACCAAGCGATTTATATAAACAAGGATTACAAAAACTAATTATTGATAAATTCCACATGGAAAAGAAAGCTGACCATGCGGCTTTTGACAAATGGGAAAATTTCTTAAAAATTATTCATGCTCCTGCGAAATATGAAGCAAATATTGCCGTAGTTGGTAAATATATTTCTAACTCGGATGCTTACTTGTCATTATTTAATGGTTTAAAGATTTCGGCTTGATATAATGAATGTAAACTAACCATTACCGAAATTGATGCGAAAAAAGTTACTGATGAAAATGTGAACAAATTATTAAAAGGATATGATGCCATCATTGTCCCAGGAGGATTTGGGGAAGATGGCATTGAAGGCATGATTAAAGCAATTAGATATGCAAGAGAAAATAAGATTCCTTACCTTGGCATTTGTCTTGGTATGCAACTTGCTTGCATTGAATATGCCAGAGATGTCTTAGGATACAAAAATGCAACCAGTGCTGAATTTGATAAAGATACTAGTTGTCCAATTTTCCACATTATAGCTGGTAAGAGTGCCAACAAAGACCTTGGCGGTACATTACGTTTAGGTGATTATTTATGTTCCATTAAAGACCCAAACAGTTTAAGCCACAAGATTTATCAATCTGACCATGCTATTGAACGACACCGTCACCGTTATGAATTTAATAACCAATATAAACCCGAATTTGAAAAAGCTGGTTTAAAGTTTAGCGGTATTTATGATGATAAGAATTTGGTAGAAATTATTGAATTACCTCAAACGGTGCACCCATTCTTCTTTGGTACCCAATTCCACCCTGAATTCACTGCCAAAGCACTTCGACCTCAACCAATCTTTAGCGAATTAATTAAAGTTTGTGAAAAACCAATTAACCAATCAGTTCAAGGAACTAAAAAGTAATGAGTCAACCAATTTATCAACGTCCCAGGGGAACGATTGACTGATATGGTGCAAAGTTAACAAACTTAAAGACCATTGAAGATTGCATTAAAAAAATTGCTAATTGCTATGGATATAGCGAAATTAGAACTCCCATCTTTGAACACACCGAAGTATTTATTCGCAGTGTGGGAGTTACAAGTGATATAGTCACTAAAGAAATTTACAACTTTGATGATAAAGGGGGACGTAATATTACGTTACGACCCGAAGGCACGGCAGGAGTGATTAGAGCTGTTAACGAAGACAAGTTATTAGAAAAAACTAACTTTCCGTTACGACTATATTATGTTGGTCCTATCTTTCGGTATGAACGACCTCAAAGTGGTCGAGCAAGACAATTTCACCAATTTGGCTTTGAAATTCTTAATACTAAAAGTAATGTTGATGACCTTGATGTCTTATTATTAGCATACGATATTGTTAATCAATTGCAATTAAGTAAATACCACGTCGAAATTAATTGCATTGGTTCAATTGAAACCAGAACCAAATGAATTAAAGCATTACAAGACTACTTTAAAGATTTTGTTAACCAATTAAGTGAAGATTCCAAGAATCGATTAGCAACTAATCCGTTGCGAATTCTTGATGATAAAGAAGATGGAAAAAAAGATTTTGTAAAAAAAGCTCCGGCAATTACTTTATTTTTAAGTGAGCAAGAAAAAAAGAACTTTAATGAATTAACCACCGTGCTTACTAATTTACATGTCCCATATACCATTAATTATGGACTAGTAAGGGGTTTAGATTACTATACTGATTTAGTATTTGAATTTGTTTCTGATTTAGATGAATTAAAAGGTCAATCCACTTTTTGTGGTGGGGGTAGGTATAATAACTTAATTGCTGAATTAGGGGGTATGAATGCCCAAGGAGTTGGTTTTGCTTTTGGCCTGGAACGATTATTAATTCAATACCAAGTTGAACACCACCTAACTACGGAAGGTTTTGATAATCAAAGTGATATTTGTGTCATTAACCTTGGCAATGATCCATTTGCCATTGAAGCATTTGTGCATGATTTACGAGCAAAGCATTTAGCAGTTTGCTATGAACCTAACATTGCAAAATTAAACCAAGGTTTTAAATTTGCACAATCAATGTGTGCAAAATTTGTGTTCATTTTAGGCCAAAAAGAATGAACCAACCACCAAATTACCATTAAGAACCAACAAGACTTTATTCAAAGCACTATTAATCTAAACGAATTAGATTCCTTTTTAATAAACAATAAATTAATCTAACAAGATGCAAGATATTATTGCTAACCAACTAGAAGTTCACCAAAAGTTCTTTGCTTCGCAAACTACTTTTGCGATTGAACAACGTATTAGTTGACTAAAAACCTTTAAACAAGCCATTAAAGAAAACCAAACTGAATTATTAAACGCTTTACAACAAGATTTAAATCGTAGTGTTGCGATTGGTTTTTTAACCGAAGTGCAAATTGTTTATCATGAACTTGATACGTTTATCAAGCATTTAAGACATTGAAGTAAAGATAGTTATGTTCCACCAATTTTGCTTTTATTTCATAAAAAGGCTCGGATTATTCATTCACCGCATGGTATTGTTTATCTAATTGTGCCATTTAATTTTCCAATTTTATTAAGTTTACAACCCTTAGTTGGTTCCATTGGGTGTGGAAATGTAACAGTAGTAAAAATGCCAACTTTAACTCCCCATGTTAATAAAGTTGTACGAAAGATTTTAAGTTATTTACCAATTGGATTAGTATCAATATTACCTGATGATTTAAGCACGGATGACCGGCATGATTTAAATTATTATCCTTGAGACTTCATATTCTTTACTGGTTCTAAACCAACTGCAGCTAAGATTTATAGTTGCCAATATGATCGATTTATTCCCACTGTTTTTGAATTAGGGGGCAAATCACCAATGATTGTTGATGATACTTGTGACCTTAAATTAGCAGTGCATAAGTATTTAAATACTAAACTAATTAATGCCGGACAAATTTGCGTAGCAGCTGATTACTTAATTCTTAAAGAAAATATTGCTCAGGAATTTACTAACTTATTAGTTGATATTTATAACAAAGAATATAAAGATAGTAGTATTTACACAGGAAAACTAATTAGTCAAAAGAAGATTGATGAAGTTCAACATTGACTTGATGAACAAAATCAAACTGATTTTATCTTGTTAAATTATCATACTGTTGATAATAAAAAGCAATTGCAATTTTGCTTTATTCCATATAGCAAATGTCAAGATAAAGCCTATCTTGATAATGAATTATTTAGTCCAATTGGGTATTACTATACTTACCAAAGTATTGATGATTTAACACGCATTATTAAAACCCATGATAATCCCCTAGTACTTTACTGCTTTAGTAAAGATCAAAGTTTAATTAACTTTTGTAAACATTATTTTGCATGTGGTGCCATGGTAGTTAACGATACATTAATTCATGTCTTTCATGGTAACTTACCCTTTGGAGGAGTAAAAGATAGTGGACTTGGCAAATACCACGGAAAAGCTAGTTTTCTTACTTTTAGTCACAATGAACCATATCTTTGTTCCAAATGATATGGGGATAAGATCCTTGATGAAAATAAATTGTTTGATGAAAACATCTTTATCACCAAACATTTAATGAACAAAAAATAAGAATTTATTTTTTAATTAATTAAATAAATAAAAATATAGTATAATATTTACATAATTTGAAAAATGAATGGTGCCTTAGCCAAGCGGTAAGGTCTGGAGCTGCAACCTCCATATTCGTTGGTTCGAATCCGACAGGCACCTCCATTTTTTTCGGGATGTTGCACAGCTTGGTAGTGCACTTGGTTTGGGACCAAGGGGTCG
>JAGBOP010000002.1 GCA_017633835.1 bacterium | reverse complement strand
TCAATTAAAATTTGATATTTGCCCAGTTTGTATTTTTCTTTTAAGGCAATTAAATCTTTTTCATTGGTTGGCTTTTTCTTCTTATCAATTTGGGGTGCACTTTTACTTAAATTGATATATTCATCTAAAATTAATGGAATTTGGTTCTTTTTGGCTCGGCAATATTTAACTAAACATAAATAATAATTACTAAAAATTAAATCTTTATTACCGTCAAGGACAAAACTTTGAAACAAGAAGTCAAGGAAGTGAATTAATTTCGAACTAGAAGTTCCTTTTACTTCAATTAAATAGCATTGATCATTACCTAAATAAACCACACAGTCGCATTTAGTAACATATTTATGATGTTCTGCGGTTTCATTAATAAATGTTGGTTGAAACAAAATAAAAGTTTTGTTTGCACTTAATAATTGGTCAATGTCATTTTTAGTTTGTTTAGCACTTAATTCATTGTTAAACCGAATTTTTTCGTATTGGGGGTCATCATAATCAATTACAACATCTACTTTGTATTGTGATTTAATAAATTCTTTTGCTTTTTGGTCAATGATAATTCCTTCAATGATTTGTGGATCATCTTCTTTACGTTTATCAGCAATACTTAAGGAAGCTAAAGAAATTGCTCCATTTAGTTCATCTTCTCGTAATTGCGAATAAGGATCAATTTTTTCATTTTCAAATTCGTCTTCATCATCTTCATCGTCATCATCACCCGGAATTACGTGAGTTAATTTTTTATAGTAATCAGTTAATTGTTTAATTGCTTGAGCAATTTGAGCATTGTGCAAAAATTGCACAGCATCACATCTAGTGTAATGACGCATGTAGTCATACTTATTAACATACACAGTTGAATTTTCTTGATTTTTATCTGCCATTTTTTTTATTTCCTTGTTTAATTAATCTTATCTTTTATTTAAGTATTTAAATCATTTATTAACTTGTTTAAATATTGTTCAATTGCTTGCATGATATGAAGATAAAATGCTCCATATTGTTGTAATTTATCAATGCATTCACTATTTCATTCCGCATCATTTATTTGCCTAAAAAAACGATTGGCAAGCATCACATTTGCTTGCGAACTATTAATAATTTTTTGCCATTTAGTTTTTTTACTTTGATTTTGCTTAATGGTTGCTAGTCAACTAACAAAAGCTTGCAATGAATAATATCCATGTAATGGTTCTAGTAAAACTGCTTTGGGATTTTTAGTAAAAAAAGCACTTAATTCAAATAAATTATTGCAAATACCAGTAATCTTTTTATTCATTTCTTCATCATCTAATAATTGTGCAATTTCTTGCAAACGATTTACTTCAAAACTTTTGTTATAAACCACGTATCAGCAATCATCACCTTCGTATAAATGATTAATTACTTGTTTTAATCACCCTAAATTAATTTGTTGGGGATCAACAATTAAATTTTCTTCAATTGGTTCATTTGAATCATTTATGATTTTACTAATAGAACATTGCACCACTACTTGGTTAAAGGGAAAGGTGTTGTCCAAACATCTAATCGCTGTATTTAGTGTTGCGAATGTAAAGTAAACTTTCTTTGGTTTTGATTGCAGTTTAGCTCATCAATCTTTTAATGCTTCAGCATTAATGTTTGACTTTCCATCTAAAAAACATTGATA
>JAGBOP010000036.1 GCA_017633835.1 bacterium | reverse complement strand
TGAAGTGAATGCAGTAATTTTTAATCAAGTTGGTTTTGATAGCAAGAAATGCATGGAACTCACAATTAATCAAATTAAGGACATTTTGACCACTTATTACGGGGATTTAAGCAAATTTAGGATCTTTATTGGTGGGGATGGAGCCCGATATATCAAAACAATTGCTAAATCATTTAATGCTCGATTTGTTCTTGATTTGTGACATGCGATTCATGAAACTGAACTTTGCTTTAACACTAAAGAATTAAAGGATATTCGTTTTATTTATGATGATTTAGTTGATCCAACTTTTAGAAAAGAAACCCTCAAGAATACCATTATTGAATTAGTTGAAAAAGGTGAAGCAGTTAAAGCTATTAAATTATTAGTAAATGTTTGCAAAAGACACAATCTTCATTCCAAATATTTAAATGGTTTAATCTTTTATTTAAGACATAATAAAAGAGGAATTGAAATCAGAAAAAATCCTGACTGTAAAGGAGTCTTTACTGAAACACATATTCAACAATATGGCAAGAGTTATTTTGGTAATGTTGGTAGATGTTATTCATTAGAAAGCTTTATGAATATTTTGAAAGCAAGATGTCTCGTATTTTTCTTAAAATAATTGCAATATTTTAAGCAAACAATTGCTTTAAAAATTCCTAAATATAAGTAATATTCATTCCCAAATTTTCCTATTAATTAAGAATAAAAAAGCAAACAGTTAAGAAGTAAAATTTTCTTAACTTGTTTTGCTTTCTCATTAAAATAATTGAATCAGTTTTTTAATTTTTGATATTATATTTTCAGTTGTCATTTACACGACACCTACAAAAACGTGAGTCTCTCATTAAAATATATGTCATCTGTAATGGAATAAGTTAAAACAAATTATGAAGAGCAACAGTATTAAAAGTAAATGACGGATTTTTAAAAAGAATTGAAAGAAATGTTCAGGATTACTATAATCAATATGATATTAGTAAATATATCCTTAATTTATCTTACTATAGACCTAACAAAAAATTTGCTACGCACGAAGTAAGAAAAGTTAAATACCTGCATATTTTTATCTTAACTGCTGCTATTTTATTCCTTTGTGCTAATTATTTAAGTAACTTGTTGCATCTTTAATGATGCAACAAATGAATTATATGGAATTGGAATTGGCTTATGTGTAATATGAGCATTGTTAATAATCTTTATTACTCCCGGAACTTTTTCTTTAATTCATTAGGTTATTATTGTGCAATCAAGAATGGAATGAAAAATGGTTCATTAGATTCAGTTGCAATTGATTACCCACAGCCAATTTATAATGTTTTATGATTTTATAAAACTAAACCAATGAGTCGAGCATCATATAATGAAACACCAAATGTAATTGTTCAAACATGATATGAAGGAAGTAAAGCGGTAGTTTTATTTATTAATCGACTTAATGAATATTATCTAAATCACCATGATGATTTAAATGAAGCAACAAAGATAATACCTATTAATTAATTTAGTTAGCAATTAAGAAGTAATTGAAAGATTAGAATTGAAAACTCTAATGTAGAAGCAGTTAATGATTATTATGGTGATGGAGCAAACACTAAGTATTGAAGTGCTACGTATGGTTGAATGGGATCATATAATGCAGTTCAAGACTGCACTGCTAATGATTCATTAAACTGGTATGACCCAAACCAAACTATGGTCCAAGCTGCTAAAGAAATTACTTTTACTTATACCAATCCAATTAACCAAATTGAGGCGTTACACAGTTGAGTATCTAATCACGTTAAGTACAATGACCAAGAACCTTACTATCAATCAGTACGCCAAACTTTCCAATTAGGACAAGGAGTGTGTGCAAATATTTCTAATTTATTTGGAGCAATGCTAAAATTATGTGGTTATGTTTCTCGTCAAGTGTGAGGCAGTGTGAACCCACTATCAGTAAATATTATCGGAAGTGAAATGCAAGGAATTTTTACAGTTGGTAATTCAGGTCAAGATGGCAATGATAATGACTCAGTACACCAATGAATCCAAGTCTGAGTTCCAAGTTATCAAGAATGATTCACCATGGATCCAACTTGATTATTAGATTGTTCTTTCGGAGAAGGACAAGCTGAATTACGTAATTCTAGATGTAATATTAGTGTTGCTTTAGTTGAATGACCCGAAAAAGGAACTTGTTTATATTATGTTTCGTATGGAACTTTATCTTATAGTAATTACGAATATGATAATTATTTCTCTTACTTTAAAGGTTGTGAATACGAAGCATTGCTAAACATGGGACGACAATATAACATTTTGCCTGGTATGTTGCAAGGTACTTATCAATATACATATGCCCAAGGACTTGCTTCCTTTATTGATTGAGCAGCAAATCCAAACAATAGCATGGCAAATAACTCTTATACCTTAGATAGTATGAGTTACAATTTACCAGCAACCGATTATTAAATAATAAAAAATGATGGCATTATTTGTATGCCATCATTTCTGTTACCTATTTTTCTTTAAATCAATAAATATGACTATATTTAGATGTTAATAGTCCAGATCATTAGGACCTTCTGGTCATCCATCAGCAATATAATCATTAATGCTTACATGTTTTTCTCGTTTTGATGAATTCTTGTAATTATTATTTAATTTCGGATAGTTTTGATTTAGCTTTTGGTAAATTTGTTTTAATTTCTTGCAAAGATACATGTAATCTTTATCACTACATTGTTTTTTGCTTAATGAATTTAAAATGTTTTTTAAATCAATTAAAGTTCTTTCATATAAATTTTTTTGTTGATTAGTCATTTTTTTCTTTTTAATTCCTCCAAGTTTTTCTTCTTAATCAATTTTAAATAATAAATCGGTGAAAGACTTAATATTATCATTGCAAATAATTGTTTTATTAAAACATTAAAGATGCAATTTAATCCTAATAAACAACTTTTGGTCATTAAGTTTTTTTACTTTTATTGATTAGATAAAATTCTTTTTTTTGATGTCAACTATTATTTATAAAAGGAGTAATAAAAAATAGAAGTCATCATAACTTCTATTAAATTGACTAAATTGTTAATCATTAATTAATTTGCAATTCATTAGAATTAGAGGGATTATTATTAGTGGGATTAATCGTTGGTAGTTTTAGATCGTGTTCATGATCTAAATAATATTGGTTTAATCGGTCAATAAAAAGAGCGAAGGATTTACTATGAGCATGTCACGTTTCAACAATTATCCCTGGTTGTTGATAGTATTGAAATCGGAACATTGGATGAGTGCGAAACGCTCAAATCACTGTATAAACTAGTTTTGGATAATCTTGAACATTAGCTGACAATGAATTGTGCTTAATTGCTAAATTAACAGCATGATAGTATTTTTTAAGAATTATTCAAAAGGAAAAAGGAGTAATAAAAATTGTTAAAATTGCTCAAAATGAGCATAGGCAAATGCCAATACCATATAAAGAATTATCACCTAAGTGCAAAATACATCAAATTAATTGAATAAGTAAGCAAGTAAAAAATAAGATTCCCAAAATAATTACCATTATCTGAATTCTTTTAATTACTGCTACTTGGTTAGTTTTAAATTTCTTGGTGTAATGATAGTAAGATAAATCAAGAATATACTTACTAACATCATAGGTATTTAAAGCATCTTCACTTGCTTTTAAGATTTTCCCAATTTTCTGTCAACGTTGCCAAAAACTGCCTGCTTTTTTCTTTTTCATGCGTAAGGTGGTTAAATTATTAAAGTTTTGATAATAAGGTTTGATTATTAATGATTATAATTATTTTTAATCATTAATTGATGACTTTTATTAGTCATCTTTTTTTATAATTTCCTAGTTTAAAAATCTGGAATTAGAATTTTTCATAATAAAAAAATAATTCACTAATATTTAATAAAATCATTAAACTAAGGGTATTGTTTACTCTTTATTTATGAAAGGGAATTGATTATGAAAAAAAGTAAGAAATTAATTGGGATTTTTAGCACCATCGGGGCTTTAAGTATCATTGCTGCATCATGTGCAATAGGAATTGTTTATTCCAAAAATAATGATGTTAATGCATCGCAAAGCAATATCGATAATTCAAGTCTAAGTCAAGCAAGCAATCCTAGTTCTTCCAGTCAAGTAAATACCAATTCATTATCAACTACCAATGCTGCTTCAACTTCTAATAATAGCATTAATAATAATTCATCCTCTTTAACTAATAGTATTTCATCAGTTAATGCTAAACAATTAAATAATGCTCCTACTTTAACTTTGCAAAACAGTATGATTGATACTTCAACTTTAAGTAATAATCCAACTTTAACTTACACTTGTCCAAATGGAAATGTTTTGCTATTTAGTGTTAACAATAGTAATGCCCAAACTGTTACCTTGCTTGGTTTTAGCAAAAAAGTAAGTAGTGATTTAGTAATTCCAAACATCCTTGTTACAGGTGGATCATTTTATGCAGTAACTAGTATTAGTGCAGGAGCATTTTATGGTCAAGGATTAAGTAGTGTTACATTTAATAACAATTTATTAAGTATTGGGGCACTAGCATTTGCTAATAATAATCTTACTAGTTTGAAGTTCCCTCATAGTTTACAAAGTATTGGGGATAAAGCATTTATTAGCAATCAATTTCCCCATGCTTACGCAGTTTATTTACCGATAAATTGTTCTTGAAATAAGAACTGATTAAATTGTCCGTTTGGATGCAAAAATAATTTAAGTAAGATGACGAATGGTATTCAATGAGTTATCCAAGGACAAGCATGTTATAGTTATGAAGCATTACAATTTAAATGATTAATTACTTCGTATGATGTAACAGGTAGTACTACTTCGCCATCAAATTTAAAAACTTTTACTGAATATAGTCAAACTGAAAAACCAGTTACTCAACACACCATCAAAGCAGTAGCCCGGGACATTACCGCTCAATGCTATGAAAGCATTGATGGTAATTTAAGTGAGTTTTGTTTATTTACGAGAAACCGGTGAGGGGGAATTGGTTGGGTCTTTTACTTTAATCCAACTAATCATACCTTTAATATTTGAAATGGCAATAACAGTCGGGATTTATTTGGAACTAGCACTAGTTTAACCTTATCGTTATATGATCCTTATTCAGGTCAATACATTGTTAATTCGACGTTTGCGGGAATGGATACTAGTGTAGCTACTGCTTCTTATCCTTACCAAGAAGGAGATATCTTAAGTTTTAAGATTAATGATAGTGAACGAGGAGCATGAGCTTACATTGCATCTAACTTTAATCAATCAATGTTAACTAACACGGGTTTTTTAGATACACATGATTTTAGTGATTATTTAAACCAATACATTGATATTAATAACATTTGAACTGGTAAGTATGGGTTACCAAATGATTTTGCGATTAAACCAAATGGAATTTTTCCTACTTTACCTGCCACTAGTTTAACTAATGTTTCTTATAATCCAACTACTGGAAATTTGCAACTAGTAGGAACTAGTTTACCAAACTTAAAATTTAATGTCTTAGTTAATAATGAAGTAGTTGGTACTTTTAGTACTGACCAAGCTGGTAACATTAATACTGCAAACCTTGATATTACCAAAGGACTAACTAGTGCAACAAATTTCACCTTGCAACCAGTTAGTTCCAGTACTAATAACAATAGTGATGTGATTTATCCTGCTCCATTTACCAGTCACTTACAAGGATTTAACCCTAAACTTGGTTTTATTGATTTAAATGTTGGGGATGTGGGGGTGCAATTATTATTCAATGGGATTACTGGAAAAGTATGTTTAGGTGATATTGCTCACTTCTGACCAGCGTTTGCTACTCCGTTTGGTACGTTCTCAAATTTAAGCACTGCTACTAGCACTTTCAAAAGTACTGGTGAATTAAATGTACAAATAGTTACTAGTGCAAATGTAAGTCAAACTTACACCTACAATTTCACCGAAAATGATAACAGTGCAACTTTAAATACTTTCTTAACTTCATTACCTTACGCAAATGGTGATACTTATTACTTTAGTGGCACCAATGCGGGGGTTAGTTATGTTTGAAATAACAACGAAGTAGTAGGATATGGTTATAACAAAATTAACAAAAAAGAAACCATTGCTGGTTTTTTAATTAATAATACTGGCATTACTTCTGTTGAACACCAATACTACGAAGATTCTTATCTAAATAACTATAACGAAGGTGAAGACCACGGGGCTAATAGTAGAGTATGAAATGCTACATATGGATGAATGCAATGTAACCCATTAGACTGATGAGCTAATGGATATAACTGTGATAACTGATTTGATCCAAACCAAACCATGGTTGAAGTTGCTAACCAAATTGTGCAAGGGTATGCTAATCCATTAAATAGAATGGTTGCAGTCTTTGATTGAGTATGCGATAATATGGATTACACCAAGCAATACATGTATGGTCACACCATGCGGGAATATTTCCAACACTTACAAGGAGTTTGCTGTGACTTTGCTGCTATTTGTGGTACGATGATGAAACTAGCGGGTTTTGTTTCCCGGCAAATTATTGGGGGTGCACTTGGCGGATATTCACCAGTAAGTGGAATTGGAGCCAAAATTTATGGATTGAACCACCAATGATTACAAGTTTGAATGCCAAGCATTCAAGAATGAATCACCATTGACCCAACTTGAGGCATGTACGGTCCAATTGGTACGATTCAACCGCAATTTAACGTTGGTCGCAGACACTTTAGTATTACCTTAGTGGAATGACCAGAAAAAGGAACTGGTTTATATTATGATTCTTATGGTACACTTGCATATCACAATTACGAATATGATAATTACTTCTCGTACTTTAAGGGTTGTGAATATGATGCGCTTTATAATTTAGGAAGACACTTTGGAATTGTGCCAGGATTAAAAGATGATGTTTATTTATATTCATATGCTCAAAATATTGCCAAGATTTTAAACTGAGCTGCTAACCCCGCTAATAGTATTTCCAGCAGTAATTCCTATATCCTAGGAGAAATGAAATAATTAGTTGTTAAGAAAGGAATAAATCATTATGAAAAAACAAGCTAAAAAAATAATTTGAATTGCTAGTACACTAGGAGTAGCAAGCATTGTGGCGGGAGTGTGTGCTAGTACGTTAATTAATCAAACTAGCACCACCCAAACAGTTAGTCAAACATCAAATCAAAATGTTAATAGTACGCAAACTGCAACCAGTAATTTGACAACTACTAATTCAAAAAACACTAATGAAGTTAGTGCTACCAGCAATAATGCAACAACAAATACTGGAACTACTAATTTATCCAATCAAACAACTACAACTAATCCTGTAGTAAAACCGATTCGAAATGCAACAATTGATACTTCCATTTTAAGTGCAACTGCAAGCATTACTTACACTTGTCCTGATGGCAACGTCTTAGTTTTTAGTGTTAATCAAAACAATCCTAATACTGTTACCTTACTTGGTTTTAAAACGAAAAAGGTTAGTGAATTAGTAATCCCGAATGTCATTACTACCAGTTCTGATTTTTATGCTGTAACTGCCATTGCACCCGGGGCATTTTATGGTCAAGGTATCACTAGTGTTACATTTAATCACAGTTTGCAAACAATTGGGACTTTAGCATTTGCTAATAACAATTTATCTTCCTTAACTTTTCCACCAAACTTGCAAAGCATTGGCGACCGAGCTTTTATTAGTAACCAATTTCCCCATGCATATGCAGTTTATTTACCACTAAATACTACTTGAAATAAAAACTGGTTGAATTGTCCATTTGGAAATAGTAATAACTTACAAAAAATGGTTAACGGAATCCAATGAGTTATTCAAGGTAGTGCATGCTATAGTTATGAACCTAACCAAAATGGTTGAATTATTACTTCATATGATATTCAAAATCCAAGCACAGTTAATACCACTTGAAAAACCGAAAAAACTATTTGAGGAACTACAACCATTGATACTTCTACAAGTCAAGCAAGTTACAACATGAACTATGCAAAGAATATCAATATGCCAGTAGCAGAAAGTGTTAACCAAAATTTAAGTGATTTTTGTTTATACACTAAAAACCAATGAGGTGGAATTGGATGAATCTTTTACTTTAATCCAGCTAATAGTACTTTTAATGTTTTCATTCGTGATAATAATGGTACAAAAAACTATTTATTTGGTAATGGTGTTTCAACAACTCTAAATATTTCCTTATATGATCCATATTCTGGCCAATATTTATTTAATTGAAATTTAAATGCTAGCTCTCAAAGTGTTCCGCAAACTTCGTTCCAATATCAACCAGGGGACATCTTAACTTATACGGTTAATAATTCCCAAAGTGGTTCATGAGCATATGTTGCATCTAATTTCAATGCCTCTGATTTAACAAATAATTCGTTCTTAAATGGAAGTGCTAGCAGTACCTTAAATGAATACATTGATTTAAGTTTTGCGTGAACTGTTTACAATGGATTACCAACTCATTTTGCCATTAAACCAACGGGAATTTACCCAACTACTTCTTGTACAAATTTAACTAATGTTTCTTATGACCCAACTACTGGTTCGTTAAATTTACAAGGTACTAGTTTACCAAATATGGAATTTGCGGTGCAATATGATGGCAAAAATGTTGGAACATTTACTACTAACAATGATGGGGTAATTGACACCAGTAATAATCAATTAATGATTACCAAGAATTTGACTGCTAGTGATCAATTTACGATTGTTGCACTTAAATCAACAAACGGTAGCAGTGATGTAATTTATCCTGCTCCTTATACTACTCATATCCAAGGCCAAAACCCAAAGTTATCATTGATCAATCTTTGAGTTGATGGTTTTTCTAGTAGCATCTTATTTGACGGAATTAACGGACATCTAAGCATGACGAATGTTTCACAATGATGGCCAAGTTTTGCTAACCCTTATTTTTATGATACGCAACAAAGTAATCCAACGGGAAACTTTAGTGGTTCAGGTAATATTAACATCGAAGTAAAAGATGCCACCACTGGGAAAACCCAAAACTATCCATTTAGTTATACTTCTAGTACGAAATATGCTGCTTTCATCAATTACGTTAATGATATCCCTTACCAAGTTAATGACACTTACACTTTAAGTGGTAGTAACTTCCCAATTAACTGCGTATGAAATAATGGGGAAGTTGTAGGATATCACTATGATGGAAGTGGTAGTAGTGAAACTGCCAGTTTCCAAATTACTAATAGTGGAATTGTTTCAGTTTCAACCCAACATTATGATGATAGTTATTTAGGTAGTTATAATGATTCGGAATGAAATGGGGAAAATAGTCGGAACTGAGCAGCCACTTATGGTTGGATGGCATGTATTCCAATGGACTGAGAATGTGATAGTTATCGAACCAGCAATTGATATGATCCTTCCCAAGCTTTAGTTAAGGTGGTTAAACAAATTGTGAATGCTTATACTAGTCCAGTAAACCAAGTTGAAGCAATGTACAACTTTATAACCAATAATATGACCTATAACGGATTAAATCTCTCAAGTGGTGATTGAGGAACTTATTATGACCATCCAATTAATCACGCCTTTAATACCATGACTGGAGTTTGTGTAGAATTTTCTGGTTTACTTGCTGCCATGTTAAAATTAGCTGGTTTCGTTTCACGACAAGTAGTTTGCGATGCGGGACCTGGTAATTTAAATGGACCAGTTACCGTGGTAAATGTCGGAAGCAAAATTACTTACCAAAACCACGTTTACACCCAAGTATGAATGCCAACATTACAAGAATGAATTGCTCTAGATCCTACTTTTGGTAATGATAAC
Source organism: bacterium (assembly GCA_017633835.1). The sequence continues at coordinate 1,612 of JAGBOP010000036.1, read as the reverse complement.
TGAGATAATTATTCTACTCAATTCTATGGTGGAGGTAATGTTTTTGGTCAATTAGAAGGTTGAATCAACCAAGAACGGTCTGATGAAGCAGTTAATATTGTGGAATGACCTGAACAAGGTACTGGTTTATATTATGATTCGTATGGTACCTTATCCTATCATAATTATGATTATGATAATTACTTCTCTTATTTCAAGGGATGTGAATATGATGCATTATACAATTTAGGTCGGCACTTTAACACTGCTGCGGGAATGCTACCAAATGATTATCAATACAGTTTTGCACAAGGTATTGCTTCAATCTTAAGTGAAGTAGCAAACCCAAGCAACAGCATTAGTAGTACTAATTCTTACATCATGTACGAAATGCAAGCCTAATTAAATTTATAAAATAAAGAAGATAATTACTAATGCTGAGAAAGATAATAAGCAAAATATCACCTTCTTTATTTTTAATCCCTGATATCTTATTAATTAAACGAAGGGAGTTATGAAAATGCAAAAAAAGAAAAAATTAATTATTGGTTTAAGTGTGCTAGGTTCGTTAGCAATTGCTACTGCAGTTGTAAGTGGTGCAGTGTGCACTTCGATTAACCAAAAGCAAAGTTCAAGTGATGTAAGTAATTTTAGTCAATCACCTTCGATAAATAGCACTTCAACTGCTAATGCTTCTGCAACTACCATCAATAATAGCGTCAGGGGGGACAATTCAACTAGAAGAACTCCAAATGGTAAGATTGCAGTAATGAATGCAACAACTCCTACTAAAGTTAACACAACACCAAGTGCCTTATTTCCTAGTCAAGTTGCTTATTCTTCCTTTAACTATACATTTACTACAAATGTAAATGGTAGTTCAACTAGTTATACGTTTAGTTACTTGCCTACTTCTTCATCAACTTGTACGTTATTAGGCTTTCCTATGGGTTCTAAAGATAACCCTACTAACATCGTGATCCCTGCAACCGTAGTCAATGGTAATAACTTTTATGCAGTAACCGCAATTGCTAGCGGAGCGTTCTATGGTCAAAATTTAACTAGTGTTACTTTTAACCAAGGATTATTGACTATTGGGTCATTAGCATTTGCGAACAATGATTTAACCAGTTTAACTTTTCCATCTAGTTTAACTAGCATTGGTAATAAAGCATTTATTTCTAATCCTTTTCCCCATGCATATGCTGTGCATGTCCCACTTAATGCAACTTGAAATACGAATTGACTAGAATGTCCCTTTGGTTGTAAAGATGATTTAGGTAAGTTAACTAATGGAATTCAATTTGTCATTCAAGGCACCGCAGTTTATGAATTTCAACCTGATCAATATGCATGAGTAATTACTAGTTATGATTTAACTTCTTCAGTAGGAATTGGTAGTTCTGCCAAAAATGCTACTACTACGTTAAACGTTCCATATGCTCCTTACACTCCAAGTACCTCTAGTCAATTTTCACCAGCTACAGATCCCCAACAAACTGTAGGCCAAATTGGTGTAACTGATAAATATACGATACAACCAGCTAATACTACGCAAAGTGGATGACACTTTAACACTAGTAGTGCTCCATCTACTAGTAAAGGTTATACAAACACCATGGATAGTTTTAAT
>JAGBOP010000035.1 GCA_017633835.1 bacterium | reverse complement strand
TATGGGACATCTTTTTCGTTTTTCAGGGTGAGCATCTAAATAAAGTAATCTTATTCGTTGATAAAGAAGATAAGATGCACAGCCAAGAAAAACACAAGACATACAAAAAACTAATGTCTCAACACAAATTTTACTAATCATGCTTTAAACTGACTTATTTTTCTTTATTTGGTATATTTATATATTAACATAATTTAAATTTAATGATTTAATTTGCATCCTATATAAATCATTAATTTGCGATATCAATTAAATATTTAATTAGATTGTAAGGTACAAAAAAAGTAATGAAGTATAAACTAGACTAGGACATTTAAATTTGACAATAATTCTTCAAAAAAAGGAAGGATTATTGTTTTTTATGTCTAAACCATTAAACCAGGTTAATGAATTGAATTGTTCAAAATCAATTAACAATATGAATATAAGCATTATGATTTAAAGACTCAAAGTACAAGAAAATAACAAAATTAGTCTTTGATTCATTTAATGCTATTAAAGATAGATTTGATTGTCAATTGTTCATACTCATTATGAATCAGATTATTCATCCAAAGTTTATAAAAAAATGATTCGTTAATATCATGCAATTCAATTTATGCATCGAGTTTGAAATTTTCTTGATAATAAGTTGTTTAATTTTGATTCAGTATTCTTAAAACTGAACTTATTTCCAGGTTAAATATTAAACATGTGCCATTTGAATAATTAAGACAAACAAACGCTGATTGCATCTATTAGCACAATAATGTAAGAGTTTAAGAAACATTAGGTTGGATGAATCCAACCCAATTTGAAAATCAAACGTAATAAAAAAACACCAAATTTGAATTTTTGTCCAAATTTCTTGTCTTAGTTTATTTTGCATTTATCATATGATTTTTATTCAATTTGTTTATATCCTAACAGAATTTACCTTTTCTTAATTAAAAATTATTTAGTATAATAACTCCAAAATTCAGGTATAAATTAGATACTTAATAATATGCCAATTAAGTAATAATTAACGGGTACAAAAAATATTTAATAATTTGTTGGAACTTAGTTATTGAGAAGCAAAATAGGAAAGAAAAAAGGCAGTACGAAACTGCCTTTTATCTTTGATTTTATTTATTATCAGGTTGTTTTTTTAACGTAATATTTGGATCTTTCATGTAGTTAGCTTTTAATTCGTTTAAACTTGTTGGTTTAAATAAATCTAAGTTAAAGTCATGATTTTCAATTTGTTTAACAATTTCTTGTTGACTATCAACATTCTTAATTAAATAATCAAAATATTTAGCTTGATAATCGTTAAATTGATTAACATCAATTAAAGTTGTTGGAACGATGATTTGTTCCTTATTATGAACCAAAACAAAATAAGTGGTTTTATTTGATTGCAAATAAACAATTTCATTAACTTTTTGGTCCATCATAAAAGTTAATAAATCAGTTTGTTTAACTTGTAAATTAGGATGTAAGGTTAATAAAGTTTTTACTAATAAAGTACTTAACCGAATGTTGGTAAAACTACCAGGTCCATTCACAAAATAAATACAATCAATGTCATTTGGATTGCAATGATGAATTTCACAAAATGATTGCAATGCTTCAACAAAGAAAGAGGTTAGTTCTTGGTTAGTTTGTCGTAAAAAATAACCAGTTTCTTGTTTATCTTCTAAACTAACATATAACGCATATTTACTATTTACATTTAATAATAATGATTTAGTCATGATGATTTAACTCCGTTATTTTATTTTCAATAATTGAATCAAAAGGAATCGTAAAGCATAATTCATGATTGGTAATTGGATGAATAAAAGTTAATTTATATGCACTTAGATATTGTCCATTATCATCTATTTTTGTTCCATATAATGGATCATTATAAAGGGGATGGTTAATTGCACTTAAATGAACCCGAATTTGATGCGTGCGCCCCGTTAATAATTCACATTCCACTAAACTGTAATCTTGATAATTATGCAGCACTTTTACTTTGGTAACTGCTTGTTTACCACTATAACTTATCCCAACCTTAGTGCTGTTAGGTAAGTGATCAAGGGGCAAATCAATGCTAAATTCTTTTACGTTATTAGCAAATGGATGACATACTAATGCATAATAATAACGTTTGATGGCTTTTGTTTCAATCCCTTGCTTTAATAAATTAAAAACATCAATGTTTTTTGCTACTAATAACAAACCACTCGTATCTTTATCAAGTCGGTGTACTAACCCATTACGTAAGTCTTTTAAATTGTCTAAATGATAACCTTGCTTTAAATAATATTGACCAAGTTGAGCAACTAAAGTATTTGTTTCGTTAAAACTAGTTGGGTGGCATAATAAACCCCGGGGTTTATTAATTACCATTAAGTCTTTATCTTCGTAAATAACTTGGAATTGAATTGGAATAGTCTTTGTTTCAATTTGCTTAGTTTGCTGATAAATAGTAATAATATCTTTAAAACTTAATTTAGTACCTTGCTTTGTAATTGCTTGATCATTAATAAATACTAACTGGTCTTTAATTAGATTTAAAGCAAATGATCTCGTAATACTTAAGCAATTACTTAAGTATTCATCTAATCTGATTTTGTTATGATCTAAATAACAAGCAGCAAAAATTATTTGTTGTTCCATTGCTTTACTTTTTGATTATTAATTTTTTTGGTTTGCTTAAATAAGTAAGGAGCATAGTTAATTAGTAAATTAATGAATAAGAACAATCCATAACCAATGGCACCACTAATTACACAACAGTCATTAAAGTTAAAAATACAATATTGGGTTTTATCAGTATTAAAATGCCAATAATCAATAACTACATTTTTAATTTGATATTGCGGATCAGCAGGATTTAAATAGTGTTGTAATTGGTAATAAGATCCTTCATAATATTCATGAATGGAAGCACGGCAATTAGTATTCATGATGCCTCCAATTAAGACAAAGGAAATAGAAACCATGTATAACCAGTTATTAGGGCACAAGATTAAACAAATACTAGCAATAATAATGGTAATGCTTTCCACAAAGAATACCACTCATGGTTGCTGGTTAGCTAAAAAACTAAATTCAATCCCGGGATTACCAATTGGTTGGACGGAAATTAATGAGTTAGATGCTAATACAGTATCTTGCTGGGTCATGCTTAATGCTCAGTATTGCAAGTGTAAGGAAATCGGAATAAGAAAGCAACATGTGATTAAAAAAATAACAATCTTGCAAACAATGCATTTTCAATTAAATGCATCATGCATTAATAACTTTAATCACAATAATGGTCCTATATCATCGTGATTAAGGATGTATTGATGGCGTTTAACAAACCATCCACAATTAAATTCTGTTACTTGCTTTCACTTCCGCATGATTTCTTTGCTTTCACAAAATCTTGTTGATTTTTATCATCTTTACCAATTTGAAAAATCCGTTCTTTTTTATCAATTAAGCGTTTAATATTTTCCTTGTGCTTGATGATAATCATAATCACCATGCACATTAAAATAATGCTAGTTCCTAACACACTAAAGTAAGTAATGGTTGATAAAGCATAGATATTATGGAAGTATGGATATGCTTCATTAATTAATTGCAAGTAATAATAGTTAAATCACGGAATATAACAAACCATGCCCGAAGCTCCAGCAGCTAATAGTGATCCTAATGAAACAATCTTAAAACTAGCAAACACAATGACAATTACTACTGTAGCTACTAAAAAAATAATTGGACTTACTGCTAATAATACTCCTGCTCCCGTGCTAATACCTTTACCACCTTTGAATTTAATGTAAATACTAAAGCAATGCCCAAGCACCACAAAAAATGCTGAAATATAAGCGACACAAAATAAATGGCTAAAGTAAACCGGATTATATTGCACTAACAAGTGAAAGATTAACACGCTAAACACGACTGCAAAATATCCTTTTAAAAAGTCAAAGGTTAGTGTCAAGATACCTAATTTACCATTCGTAGCTCTAGTAACATTGGTTGCTCCAATACTTTTACTGCCAGTATTCATCACATTAACATGGGCAGCTTTGGCTAGTAAATAGCCAAACGGAATACTACCAATTAAGTATGAAACAACAATAAAGAAGACAATTCCTAAAAAAAATAAAAAACCTAACATTATTTTTATATACTTATTAAATATAAAAAATTATATATTTCCTAGATAAAAATCAAATAATTTATGAAAGTAGAAATTGCAATCTATTCAATTATTATTATTGTGCTTACTGCTTTGTATGCTTATTTTAGTGCTTTAGAAAATGCACTTACTTTAATTGATAAGTCATTATGATTAAGTAAGTTCAATAATAAAAAGCAAACAAAATTGTGCTTGTTAGGGAATTTCTTTATCGATAAATACTTAATTAGTTTAAATTCACTGTTAATTGGAGCAACATTAAGTTCAGTTGGTGCTACTGCTTTATCGACCATCTTATTTACGGATGTGGGCTTAGTATGCGGATTAAATGATGCAGAAAGTTTTGGAGCAGGAATTTCCAGTGGAATTATTACCATCATCTTTTTAGTAATTGGTGATTCCATTCCCAAAACAATTGCGAAGAATCACCCGGTCCTTGTTTATTCATATTCCTTGTATTTATTTATTATTTTCTATTACTTGTTCTTTCCTTTTAGTTGAATCTTAGTCAAGATTATTCCAAACAAGCAAGAACAAGTAAATACCATCACTAGATTGCAAAATCTTGCTAAAGTCATGAATGAAGAAGGAGTAATTGATGATGAATCGCAATCATTAATTACTAATTCCATTAATTTTGCAAATCTCAAAGTCAAACAAATCATTCAACAAAAAAGTTCAATTATTCATTTACATGATGACATGTCATATTTACAAGTATATGACATGTTTACTAAACATCCATATTCACGTATTCCAGTGTTAAATAATAAGGAACAAGTAGTTGGTGTAGCATTATTAAAATTATTCTTACCTTACTTAGATCCTAATAATTTAAGTAAAAATGAACACAACTTTAAAATAAGTGATATTACTGAAGCTCCATTAATTGTAAAAGATGATGCTAATGTTGATGATACCTTAAAGTTAATGCAATTGCAACACGTCCACTTGGCAATTGTAATAAGTAGTAATGAACAACAAGTGTACGAAGGAATCGTGAGCATGGAAGACATCATGGAAGAAATCTTTGGAGATATTCATGATGAAAAAGAAGCAACTTTAATTCCATATGAAAAAATTGATAATAATATTTGACGAGTTTTAAGTAATGTCAAGTTTGCTAATTTCTTACAATCCCAATTAGGTTTAAATTATGCCATTAATCAGAATGATAGTATTTATCAATTCATTAAATCCCAAAAACTAAAATTATTATGATCCAACCAATGACACCAATATTATTGAGCAGATCAAAATATTATTGTTTCGTGAGAACAATCAGTATTAAACAAAAATGTATATTTTATTGTTAAAAAGAAAAATCAACCACTAACAACAAATAATTGCCGTACGTTAACTAAACTACTATTTACTACTAAAAATAAGGAAAAGAAAAAGGATCAAGTAATTGATCCTAATTCTTCGGCTAAAAACTAATTAAAGTTATAAGTTATATTCAATGTATTTAATTCAATCTTCACATTCTTTTAAATAAATCACTTTGGGATCTTCTTCCAAGTGATTTTTTTCTTGCTTTAATGTGTAATTAAAGATTTTGGGGCTGGATTTTGTTAACTTAATATCGAACATCGTACTTTGATTATTATCATCAACGTTGATGATGTTAGCAATACGACCAGGATAATATTGATCAATAAATGCTTCTACTAAATCCGTTTTATTGCATTTAAAGTTGGAATAATAAGAAATGGTTCAATGCGGATTAATTGTATATTTACCATCTTCAATTCCGGGCGTAGTAAAGTATTGTTTATCATCAAATACGACGTTATAGTGATCAACATTATCATGTACGGCTCGTAAAAACATCTTGTTTTGAGCGTGCGAACGAATCTTATTTCAAATAATATGTTCTTGGTAAAAACCAAAGTGATATAGCGATGTACCATTATCACAGCATACATAAAATCCTTCGTGATACTTTAATAAGAAATAAAGCATGTAGTCAAACGTATCAAAAAAAGCTCGTTGGGTATTAAATACCACCACGCTTTTTTCTTGCACAATGGTTAGTAACTTGATGTAATCATCAAGTTTTGCTTTATCTTTGCTTAAATTTAAATAAGTTCCATCTAAATCAATTTGAATTAAGTTTAAATCATGCGAACTTTTATTTTCTTTTTCAGGAATTTTGTAAGGAGCAGGTTTATTTAAAGTTTTATAGTTAACAATTGGTAGTAACGTATTTTCCATGGCATCAACAAACGTGGTAGTTTGTAAAATGTTGCCATTTTCATCATAAATGTTAACTAATGCTTGTTGATCAGCATAAATAGTTTCTGCTAATGCTCTATTATCTTGTAACATTAAAAGCAAATTATCATTTCATAATCCCGAATTAGGGTGATTAAAATCAATTAATTTTGGGAAAAATTCATGGGGTTTTAAATACCCAAAAAAATGTTTATTAGCTTCACAATTGTCATATCAGTAGTTAGCAGAATATAACCGATAGTTTAAAGTTAAAAATTGAAAAGTATTAACATATTCACTATTGGTAATATAGAGTGAAAAATATTCTCAAATTACTTTACTCATAGTTTTATTGTTTTATAATCTAATCCTTTTATTTTATTTGATTAATAAAAATGATTAAGAAAGATTTTGCACGTGATTTAAATTTTTTGGATTTTCAAATAAAATAATAGGAATTAAGGACAGTTAAAATGCAAAACAAGATTTTTAGTGCCAAACTGGGCAAAGATTTTTACCAAGTGGGCAACCGGTTAGTATTAAGTAAGGAATACTTAGCAAAAGTTAAACCCAAAAAAATCACGGGTACCACGTTAGGTGAACTATTTGAACGCAACGGAACTAACCAAGTAAAGTTGTGAATGAAGATCTTTGGGTTATATAAAGAACCCTTTGACCCCATTTATTCGCAAGTGGGTCAATGCATTGAACCTAAATTACGTGATTATTATAGTAGTTTAACTAACGTTAAATACCAATCGTATGATCCAAGTAAGATTAAGTGAGATGCTTTTAAGGATTTACCCATTTTTGGGGGAATTCCGGATGGGGAACCATTAGATGCAAACGGGAAGATCGATGAACAAAATCACCGGATGATTGAAATAAAAACTGCTAGCATTGATAGTTTTGTGTTTAATGAAAATAATGGTTTTTATTACATGCAAAAAGATGAAACTGGTAAACCAGTAGTTAAACTAGTTGATGGTAAAATCCCTGAATGATTTCCTAATAATCTCATTAAAATTCCTGAAAACTACTTATTTCAATTAAATTTATATTTATATTTACGAAATGCCACAAAAGGTAGTTTTGTCGTTGGGTTTGTTCCCACTGAACTTTATATTAAACCCAAAGATTTTGACGTTAAAACTAATAAAGTATGCATTGTTAACTGTGAACAAAACCGAGAATTATTCCAAAAGTATGTTGATTATGCTAAAAAATGGTATGAAACTTATATTGTGAGTGGAGTAAGTCCAGCTTTAAGTCAAAACGATATTAATTGATTACAAAAAGCATACGATAACAATTAATAAATAACAAAATAATAAAGAATAAAAGATTATGCAAATAATTATTAAATTTGGTGAATTAACTTTAAAAAAAGGCCACCGGGCCATGTTCTTGCACCAGTTATATGAAAACATTAAAAAAGCATTGCAAGAATATAATCTTACCATCATTAAGCACTTTGATTACATTCTAGTTAATAATGTAACTGAAACCAATAAAGAATCAATTTGCCACATTCTTGGTTTAATTCCAGGAATTAGCAAATTCTATTTTTTATTAGTTTTTGATAGTAAATTAACAGTTCCTGAATTAGCAAAACAAATTTTAAGTACCAATCCGAATTTAAATAAATCTATTAAATTCCGGGTTAGTGTCAAACGAGTTAATAAACAATATCCAATTATTTCAATGGATTTTGCTAAGATGTTAGCAGCTTGTTTACTAAAAGAAGCTAAGAATCTACAAGTTGATTTAATTAATTTTGATGAAGAAGTCTATGTGGAAATTCACAAAGATGGCTTTTTTGTTTTAAGTAATCCATATAACGGCATTGGTGGATTACCAGTTACCAAAGAAAATAAGACTTTATGCCTAATTTCCGGAGGGATTGATTCACCAGTTGCAGCCAAATTAATGCTAAAAAAAGGGTTTCACCTTGATTTCATCACCTTTATTTCCCCACCATATACAAGTGAAGAAGCAAAGCAAAAAACGATTCGCTTAGCAAAATTAATTACGTTAAATAATAAATTATGCAATAGTAAACTATATATTATTAACTTTACGCAAATTCAAAACGAAATCAGTCATATTTCAAACCAAAGTTATAAAATTAATCTTATGCGTCGTTCCTTTTTCCGCATCGCTTCCCATTTGTGCAAATATCTAAAAATTTGAAGTATTACTACTGGCGAAAGTTTAGGACAAGTAGCCAGTCAAACGTTTTATAGTATGCAAACAATTTCCAATGTGTTAAATCCATTACTATTAATTTTTCGTCCTTTGTTATGCTTTGATAAACTTGAAATTATTAAACTAGCTACTTTTTATCAAACATACCCAATTTCAATTGAACCTTATCCTGATTCTTGTTCCTTGTTTGCACCAGAAAATCCAGTTACTGATCCCAATGTTTCTACTGCTTTAGCATTAGAAGCAGAAATTCCATTGTTAACTGGATTAGAAGAAAATGCTAGTCAAAAAGAAAATATTGAGGTAGTAAATTTATGTGAGTAAAAACTGGTGTTGCTGGGGTCAAGATGGGCAAGTTCATCGACCACTTTGTTTCCAACATATGTAAATACCAAAAAATTGCGATTTTTGTGCATGAAGATCCAGATTTTGATGCACTTGGTAGTGCGTTTGGATTACGTGATATCATTAAAACTTCATTTAAAGAAAAAGAAGTGCATGTCATGAAAATGCGAACTGCCATTGATTTAAAGTTAACTTTAAATTTCATGCCTGCCGAAGAAGAAATTGGTTTTGATGAAAATGAATTCATCAATGGAGCATTAGGAATTAGTGTTGATGGACCATGCCTAACTAGAGTCTTAGGAGCAGATTTATTAAAAAAATGTGAAACCACCATTCGGATTGATCACCATGAATACGTAGAATGCTTCACTAACTTTGAATACGTTGATCCTAAAGCAAGTAGTGCTTGTGAACTGGTCACCATTATTTGCAATAATGCTAATTTATTTATTCCTCAAAGTGCTGCAACATTTTTATACGCTGGTATTGTCACTGATACTAATTGTTTTCGGTTTAGTAACACTTCAATTAATACTTTCCAAGCCGTCATCTTACTTGACTATGCTCATGCTGATCGCCAATTAGTGCACCGCATTTTATATACTCGTGATCTAAATGTAGTTAAATATGAAAACTATTTATTTGGCTTAGCAAAATTTGAAGACCATGTTGGCTCACTATGAATTCCAAAAGGTAGTAATGAACCATTTAAAGTTCCAAGTAGTCACCCATTTGTTTACTTGTTAAGTGCAATTCGTAATTATCCGATTTATGCATGTGCAAGATGAAACGATTTAAAGCAAACCTATAGTTGTAGTTTGCGTTCAAATGACCCAATCTCCATTTTGGAAGTAGCTAAAAAATACCATGGTGGAGGGCATAAGCATGCTAGTGGATGCACAGTTAAAGATGAACAAGAATTTAATGAACTTGTTAATGATCTAAAAAATACTTATAAACAATACGAAACTGAATTGATTAATCATGAACACCAAGAAAATAATTAACTATACTAATTTAAATGTGCAAACCACTTATTCATTTTTAAATTCATTGATTAAAATTGATGATTTAATTGCTTTTAGTGTTAATCACCAATTAAAGTATTGTGCAATTGCTGATGAAAATGTTTTATACGGAGCAATTGCTTTTTATCAAGCATGCCAAAAAAACAATCTAATTCCCGTCATTGGCATGAAAACAAGTTATCAAGAATATGAGTGCATTTTGTGTGCCTTAAATTACGAAGGATATAAGAACTTAATTAAAATAAGTTCATTTATTCAATTAAAAAAACCATTTAAATTACCTGATTATTTACCAGGTTTAGCCATCATTGATCTAAAACAAAATCTACCTAATCAAAGTGAGTTTTACTATACATTAGATCCTAAACAACCAAATTATATTGCTTGTCAAAGTTCGAAGTATTTAAATGCACCCGATTATGCAGATTTTGTTTTATTACAAGCTATTAAAAGTAATAAAACAATCAATGATGATGAAAACATCAAAAAGATTTTGCTAGCAGACCCTAAGATTAATGGGCCTGATTATTTACTTGATTTACAGCAAGCACAAGCAAAGTTTAGCGAAAAAGGATTGGCAAATTTAAACCATTTATTAACAAATATTAAACTTATTATTCCCTTTAACGAAAACCACTTATTAAAATTTCCTTTACCTTCTGATTGTAAAACTGCTAAAACTTACTTACGAAAATTAGCAAGTCAAGGTTTAAAACATAAATTAAAAAATGATTTAGTTGATAAAGCATATGTTGACCGACTTAAATACGAATTAGAAGTAATTCATGATTTAGGTTTTGATGATTACTTTCTAATTGTGCATGAATACGTTAGTTTTGCCAAAAAGAATCACATTTTAGTAGGTCCTGGTCGGGGTAGTGCAGTAGGTTCGCTAGTAGCATATGCTCTTGACATTACCACTATTGATCCATTAAAATACCATTTAATTTTTGAACGGTTTTTAAATAAAGCTCGCAAAACAATGCCTGATATTGATATTGATATTGCGGATAATAAACGCCAAGAATTAATTAATCATTTATTTAGCTTTTATAATCATGGCAATGAAACCACCAAAGTTTCTTATTTAATTACTTTCCAAACCATTCAAATAAAAACAGCCATTCGGGATATTGGTCGCACCTTAAATTTAGAACAGCATACTGTTGATCAAATTTGTAAATTAATTCCTTTAAAACTTGATGATACTAACAGCGAAGAAGCCATTAAAAAAATAATTCCAAGTGAATTATATGAATCACACCAACTACTATTTAGCCATGTTTTTAAGTTAATTGGGTTATATCGACAATATTCCATGCATGCGGCGGGAATAGTTTTAAGTGATATTGATTTATATGATATTATTCCCATTCAATTGGGCAACAATAATGAAATTGTTACCCAATATAGCATGGAATATTTGGAATCCTTGGGATTATTAAAAATGGACTTACTTGGTTTAAGTAACTTAACCTTACTACAAAATATTGTTGATAAAATCAAAGCCCAATGTAATGAAGTAATTGATTTAAATAACCTTGATTTAAGTGATGAAGATGTCTATAAAGAATTAAGTAAGGGTGACACCTTTGGGGTGTTCCAATTTGAATCACCAGGGATGACAAAATTATTAACCAGGGTTAAGCCAACTTGCATTGAAGACTTAGCCATGACTAGTGCGATGTTTCGTCCCGGTCCCCAAAGTCAAATTGACCAATGAATTAAGAACCGGGAAGATCCAAAAAATATTAAGTATAATTTACCCCAATTAGAACCAATTTTAGCTCCCACTGCTGGGATGTTAGTTTACCAAGAACAAGTCATGGAAATTGCTGTAAAAGTAGCTGGCTTTAGTTTACAAGATGCCGATTTATTACGAAGAGCCATTAGTAAAAAACATGCGGATGAATTAGCAAGTTTAAAAGAAAAATTTATTACTGGTAGTATTAAAAACGGCATTGATGAAAAAGAAGCAACGAAAATTTATGATTATGTCTTTGAATTTGCTAGTTATGGGTTTAATCATTCCCATGCCGTAGCATATGCCTTTATTTCATATTGATTAGCATACTTTAAAGTTCATTATTCATTACAATTTATTCAAGCTTATTTATTATTTAAACCCTTTAAAGATAATGCCCAAAATATTCTTACATTTGCTCATTTAATGAACGTCAAACTATATGCTCCTTCCATTCTTAATTCCCAATATGACTTTACATATAATAATAAGTTACAATTACTTTATTTTGGATTTAATACCATTAAAGGAATTGGTCAAGCAAGTATTGATAAATTAAATGAATTAGTAAAAATTGCTACCAAAAATTTATCAGATCCTAAAGCATGCTTATTTGCTAGCATTAAAATAGCAAGTGCGAAATTAATTGAAACCTTAATTTTAGCAGGATGCTATGATGAATTATGTCCTGATCGGAACCAATTATTAATTTGATTAGATGCAATTAATGCCATTAATAGCGAAATGATTGACTATGATCAATTTGCTAATTTAAACACCTTATTAGACAATAAGGTAAAGGTAAGAAATTTTAAATCATTAACTAATTCCCAATTAGTTAAAGCAGAATTTGATTTATTAGGTTATAGTCGTAGTTTGTTAAGTAGTACGCAAAATCAATTAGAAAATGCTAATAATCCCATTGCTAATTTACAAGATAAAGCCAAATTAGCATTAACCAACGTCTTATTATTACACCATAAAGAAAAACGGGATAAAAAAGGTCGCTTATCTACTAGTTGTCTATTAGAAAAAGATAATTTTCATTTCACTGCTACCATTCCTTTTTGAAAATACCAAAAGTATTTAAGTACTCCCGATTTCTTTAAAGACCAAGACCACTATGACATTACTATTATTAAAAATGGATTCTTTTTAAACATTGATGATATGAAGAAAACTAACGAAATTACTGCGAATAAAATTACTTTAGAAAAGAAAGAAGAACCTAAATAATGAACGCAATTTTAATTGATGCTAATTCCTTAATTTACCGACTTTATTATGCCTCATTATCCATTAATAAAAAAGCAGCTGAAAATAACACTAATAATCGGGTGGATGTGCAACGCATCACGATTAAAATGCTTTATTCCATTTGCTTTAAATTAGTGTGAAATAAAGAATGAGATTTCAAGATTGCAGCATTTGATTCTAAAGAAAAATTAATTCGCAAGCAGCAATTTGAAGCATATAAAAGTAACCGGAAACCCATGCCTGACGAACTAGTAGAATTATTACCCACCATCCGCAAAATTTTTAGTGATTTTGGTTTTGTGTTATTAGCAAAACCAGGGTATGAAGCAGATGATTTAATTGGTAGTTTTGCTTCTAGTGCATCCAAAGATGAAATTAAATGTGATATTTATACTAGTGACCATGATTTATTGCAATTAATTGATCCAAACATTCAAGTTTGCATGTTTCAAAAAGGTATTAGTAAAATGCAAACTGAAAATGAACAAACCTTTAAAGAACAATATGGTTTTATGCCAAAATTAATGATTGACTATAAAGCACTAGCTGGTGATAACTCCGATTTTTATCACGGGATTAAAGGAATTGGTCCTACGACTGCAAAAAATCTTTTAATTAAATATCCGGGGGGGGTTAATGAAATTTATGCTCACCTTGCTGACATCCCTAAAAAGACACGGGAATTACTGGAAAAAGGGAAAGATGATTGTGACTTATTTAAAAACATTGCCACCATTAATTGCTCATTATTTACTAACCACAACATTAACTTATTAAAAGCCAAACCAATTGCCACCAACCAAATTAAAGATAATGTTTACAAAGATGGCTTTAGTGCTTTTTATTCCTATTTTAACAATGATCAAGAAAAAAAATAAACATCATTATTGAAAGTATTTAACCGGATTATTTTTAGTTAGCACTATTAGTGTAATTAGTGTTTGCACAGTTATTTCGTGTGCAAATAATCAATCAACTGTAAATGCCAATGATAATTACGCTAATTTATCCACAACAGTATTTAAGCAAGATAATGCTCAATTATCAATTGATGCAACTAAAACTAATAGTGCATGAAATAATTGAAATAATTATTTTAATGATGAAATTAAACAAGCTGGTTTTAATCAAGTTATTGCCACTGATTTAACGTTTTGAAAGCAAAATATTAATGAAGTGTTACAACACCAACACCATATTTGGGTATATGGACAAAATTATCTATATTCTTTAAACGAATTAACTAACAATAATTTTGTTAATAACAAATTATGAGCAGTTAACACCATGTACCAAGTAAATGATGTTAATTATCAATTAGATGATGATACTTTAAATTTAAGTTATCAGTTAACTACTACTTACAACGTTGCACCAGTAGAAAACAACGTAATTAACACTAGCAGTGCAATTAATAATGTTGCTCAAGTAACGAGTTTAATTACAATTAATAATGCAACGATAGCTCCGTGTTTAGTTAATTATTGTACTAATCCAAATAATAATTTAATGTTTAATGTTTACGGAGGATGATACATTAAATTTAACAAGGAATTATTGTTTACTAACAATCATCTAATTAATCATTTTGATAAAAACAATAAGGCAAAATGATACCAAACCTTTGGCCAATTCTTTCTTACTGATTATTTAAATTCACCCCAAACCTTAAACAGTAGTTTAAGTGGGGATGAAAACAATTATTCCTTACCAGCTAGTTATACTTTTAATGGGGATTGAATGCAAACCAACTATAATTTCTTTAATATCAGCAAATATTTAGGAATTGCTAACAATAAACAATTAAATCGTATTAATAAAATTATGCATTGATCAAAAACTGTTAGTTTAGTTCCCAATTTAAATATCTTTAATATGCAAGCTCAAGCTTATCCAATGTGCTTTTTGTCTTGCTATCATCACTCACGGTACTATGGATTATATAGTGCTAGCAACTTGCAACAAGTTTTTAATGAAGCAAATAAATTACAAATTTTTACTTACATTAATTAAATAAAAACCATAACGAAAGGAAGGAGATTAAAATGGCAACAAAAACAGCAACCACCAATGACTTGCATGAAAATGAATTAGCAATTGATCATTTGGATGAAATTAAAAATCGCATTTTTTATGATGATGTAAACCACACATCTAATAATTGGATTATGGTGCGGGGTGCAAAAGAAAACAATTTAAAAAACGTTAATATTGATATTCCTAAAGATAAATTAGTTGTCATTACAGGGGTGTCAGGCAGTGGTAAATCAAGTTTAGTTTTTGATACCATCTTTAACGAAGGAAAAAGACGCTATCTTGATTCATTAAGTTCGTATGCCAGACAATTTTTGGGCAATGGAGATAAACCCGATGTCGATAGTATTGAAGGATTAAGTCCTTCGATTTCCATTGACCAAAAAACTTCATCACATAACCCCAGAAGTACGGTTGGAACTGTTACTGAAATTTATGACTACTTACGGTTAATTTTCGCTCGGATTGGAGATGCATACTGTCCGCGGTGTAATGTTAAAATTGAAAGTCAAACTTTAAAACAAATCTTTGACAAGATTTGGGAATTTGATGAAAATGATAAGCTAGAATTTTATGCACCAATTGCATTGCACGAAAAAGGAACGTTCAAAAACGAATTTGAACGCTTAAAAAAAGAAGGCTTTATTCGGGTTAAAGTTGATAACACGCAATACTTACTTGATGACACCATCGAACTTGATAAGAATGCTAGACACGATGTGTATGTAGTGGTTGACCGGATTGTATTGCATAAAGATCAAGATACTAAGAGCCGAATTTATGACACGTTAGAAACTGTCACCAAATATGGGAAAGGTCATATTAGTGTTTTAAGAATTAAACCTGATAGTAGTCAAGAAACATATACCTATAACCAAAATGCTTCTTGTAGTAAGTGTGGTTTTTCTTTACCAGAAATTGAACCACGATTATTTTCGTTTAACTCTCCGGTGGGAGCTTGTGATTACTGTAAAGGACTTGGTTTTACTTATGAACCAGACCCCAAAAAGATTTTTGTACACGATGAATTAAGTATTAACGAAGGAGGAATTGATTTCTTTAAAAATACAGTTAATACGAATATTTATGACTGGCAAAAATTTGATGCGATGTTAAAGTACTACAACATTGATAAAAATACACCGATTCGGGATTTAGACGAAGAAGCAATTGAACACATTTTGCATGGATCAGATGTACCGATTGAAATTAACTTTACTTCCAACACTGGTAATCAACGCATTACCAGGGATTATGTGGAAGGAGTAGCAGATTTAATTCAACGTCGCCACATGGAAACCAACAGTAATATGGCTAGAGAATATTACAGCAAATATTTAAGTGAAATTGACTGTAAAGTTTGCCATGGTAAGAAGTTAAATGAAAAAGCCTTAGCAGTGCGAATTAACAATAAAAACATTATTGAATTAACTGATTATCCCATTGACGAATTAATCACCTTCTTTAAAGAATTAAAGTTAAGTGATTATCATCATAAAATTGCTAAACTAGCTTTAAAAGAAATTAATGACCGCTTAAATTTCTTAAACAACGTTGGATTAAATTACGTCACGTTAAGTAGAAGTGCCAATACTTTAAGTGGAGGAGAATTACAACGCATTCGGTTAGCTACCCAAATTGGTTCACACTTAACTGGAGTGCTATATGTGCTTGATGAACCAAGTATTGGTTTACATCAAAAAGATAATGATAAGTTAATTCAAACCATGAAGCAAATACGTGACCTTGGTAACTCATTGTTAGTGGTTGAACACGATGAAGACACCATGCGAGCAGCTGACTGATTAGTTGACATGGGACCTGGTGCTGGAACAAATGGGGGATATGTAGTAGCTAGCAATACCCCAGCAAATGTAATGAAAGATCCCTATTCATTAACTGGTAATTATCTTGCTCATAATTACTCAATCCCAGTTCCAACTACTAGACGCTCAGGCAATGGCAAAAAATTAATCTTAAAGGGAGCAAAAGGTAATAACTTAAAGAACATTAATGTTACTTTCCCGTTAGGTAAATTAATTGTAGTAACCGGAGTATCTGGTAGTGGAAAGAGTACTTTAATTAATGAAACTTTAATTAAAGCAATTGATAAAGAAAACTTCAATCCATTTGTGCAACCACTTCCTTATTCCAGCTTAGTAGGAGCAAAAGATATTGATAAATTAGTGGTTGTAGACCAAGAACCAATTGGTCGCACTCCACGTAGCAACCCAGTTACTTACGTTGGTGTTTTTAATGATATTCGGGAATTATTTGCTCAAATTCCAGAAGCAAAAGCAAGGGGATATACAAGTAGTAGGTTTTCTTTTAATACTAACAGCGGGATTTGTGAAAAATGTAGTGGAAATGGGGAAATCAAAATTGAAATGAATTTCTTACCTGATGTTTATGTAAAATGTGATGAATGTAATGGTAGAAGATACAACGAAGAAACTTTACAAATTCGTTATAAAGGTAAGAATATTTACGAAGTATTAGATTTAACCGTTGATGAAGCTTGTGAATTTTTTAAGAATATTCCAAGTATTTCATATAAATTAAATTTAATGAAAGATGTTGGATTAGGTTATATGAAACTAGGAACGAATGCCCTTGATTTGTCCGGAGGGGAAGCCCAACGCATTAAACTTGCCAAATTCTTGCAACGTAAACCAACTGGTAAAACTTTATATGTCCTTGATGAACCAACAACTGGTTTGCACACACATGACATTAAGAATTTAATTCAAATTCTCAACCGAATTGTCAATAATGGTGATACTGTCATTGTTATTGAACATAACCTTGATTTAATTAAGGTGGCTGATCACATTATTGATTTAGGACCTGATGGCGGTAAAAATGGTGGGCAAGTCATTGCAACTGGTACACCAGAACAATTAGTACAAAATAATTTTGATACTTCATATACTGCCCAATATTTATTACCATATTTAGAACCAACAAATAATAACCATGACTAATTTAAGCGAAGCTCAATTTGATGTCTTGGTAAGGCACTATGATGCACTACCAAGTACAAGAAGCATTGTGCACACAATTGATGTTTATAAAAAGAAGCAAGTGGAAACACACTTGCATATGGCAGTTAACTATTCCCAAGTTTACGATAAATACAAAGAAGGATTTAATGATTATTTATTAAAGAAAAAAGGACAAGGATATACATACACTGATCGCTGATTGCATAATCATTTCATTAATAAATATAAAGATAACGGTAAGGTTTATGTGCATCGCAATAAATGATATTGAATTTGACTTGGAACGGTTTTATTTCTTTGTGCGGTCTTAGTTATCTTAATTATTTTGGGAGCAACTGGGCACTTACGATAATAAAAAAATACTTACAGCAATTGTAAGTATTTTTTTTAACCTGGTGCTCAGAAAGGGACTTGAACCCTTATGAAGTTGCCCTCGGAAGATTTTGAGTCTTCTACGTCTGCCATTCCGCCATCTGAGCATTTAACATAATCTAAATTATATAAATTTTTAAACAAGATTATGCATCTTTTTAAATTATATAAAAAAGATTGCGAAGGCAATCTTTTTTTTGGTTGCGGGGGCCGGACTTGAACCAGCGACCTCCAGGTTATGAGCCTGACGAGCTACCACTGCTCTACCCCGCGATGTATAAATATATTATATAGTAAATAATCATAATTGCTAATATTTTTACATAAAAAAAGTGTGAATGAACTAAATCATTTACACTTTTTTAACTAATTTGCCAATGCATTCATTATTTAATATTCCAATAATATGCACCAGTCATTTTTGTTTAAATAAATCTTCATCAGTATTAACGTTACACTTAAAGTAATAATCGCAATGTCCTGTTTGAATATGCGGATCATTACTGTGTTCAAATAATACTTCTAAATCTTTATTAATAAATTGCTTTAAATAAGCATATTGTAATTCATCGCTTAATTTCATTAAGCGATTAACACGGTCTTTTTTAATGCTGCCATTTAAATCAGTTAAATGGCTTGCATAAGTCATTGAACGCTTGGAATAAGGAAAGACATGGATTTTACTAAAACCAATTTGTTTACATAAATCAATGGTTTGTAAAAAATCAGTTTCAGTTTCAGTTGGATAACCAACAATAACATCAGTAGTAAAAGCAGTTTGCGGTGATAGTTTTTTAATCTTATTAACTAATTCTAAATATTGAGTTCGATTATAAGTACGACGCATGTCCTTTAAAACTTTATCACTACCTGATTGCAAACATAAATGTCAATGTTGACAAAAACGGTTGGGATTTAAAGCAATTAATTTAACAATTTCGTCAGAAATTTGAAATGGTTCGACACTGGAAATTCTTACTTTAAATTGCAATGGTAATTCGTTGATTAATTTAAGGAGGTGATAAAAGTCAACCTCATTATCTTTATATCCCGCTGTATTAACACCAGTTAAAACTATTTCTTGATAACCATTATTAACTAAATCCGTAATTTCTGATAAGACCACGTTAACTGGTTTGGCACGTTGTTTACCTCTAGCAAACGGAATAATGCAATAAGTACACATCATGTTACATCCATCTTGAATCTTCACAAACGCTCTTGTTTGGTGATTGCTTTCCAAGTTATGCACATATTCAAAAGACTTGGAATTTAATAACATGTTGTGATTAACATTTAGTTTGGTATGATCTTTTAAATATTGAAAGATGAAACTAGCAGTATGTAATTTTTGGTCATTGCCAACCACAATGCTAATGTGGGGATTTTTAGCTAAATATTCCTTGCCTAAAGTAGTATAACATCCTGTTACCGCAATGACCGCATCAGGATTCAAATTAATCGCCCGTTGAATCATATTACGTGATTTTAAATCAGCATTATTTGTAACACTACAAGTGTTAATAACGTAAATATCAGCTTTACTAGTGAATGGTACTTCTAAAAAACCATTGGCTAATAAATCACTAGCAATTACTTGCGATTCATAAGTATTAACTTTACAACCAAGGGTTTGAATAGCAAAGGTTAATAAACTACTTTTTGGTTCCATTTTTATTATTTTTCTTTGAATTATTATTCACTGATGAACTAGAAGAATTGGTTGATGATGATTCTTTATAGAAGTTAGAATTTTTCTTTAATAATTCATCAATTTCTGCTTGCGTTAATGCGTGTTGTTTTGGTGCCCCATTATTTATACTACTACTTGATTTAGTTGCTTTATCATCATTTGATAATAAATCACTAGATTGGTTATCATCCTTAATTTTTGATGCACTAACTTCTTTATTATCTAATGTATTTTTATGCAATAATTCATCAATTTCACTTTGTGATAATGCTTCTTGCTTTTTAACATTACTATCATTATTATCAGTTTGATTTTGATTGGCTTGCTTTTCTTCTTTAACTTTGTTAGCTTCTGCTTTAATCTTTTCTTTTAAGCTATCAATTTGGTTTTCTTCATATTCAGCAACAATCTTTTGTAAATCAACTTCGATGTGATAAATAATGTAAGTATCTAAAGCACTAGCCACCATTGTAAACAAAATATCAAAGATGATTCCACAAAGAATGGCATTGTAAATTGGTAAACCCCGTTGACCTAAAAATGATAAACCTGAACTACCTTTTTGACCAACTAAAGTAACAGTACAAATAAAGCTAATAATAAATGCACTTAAAGTTAAAGCAAGTACTAAAAAGTACCACCGAAATCAATAGGATTGAACATATTCCTTAATGTTTTTATAATTGACGTATCAACGTCAAAAATAAATTGCATATCCAATAAAAGCAATTATCGTGCAAACAATAACTGGAACATAGTAAGTAGTAGTTTGGTCATATACTAAGTAGTTAGTAGATAACAAAGCAATTAGCATGACTGCACTAGCAATAATGTACAATCAAACTAATTGAATGCGACTACGAAATTTTGATTTGCTACCTTGGCTTTTTAACAAGGCAGCAATTTCTTCTTTTTTATTATGATCTAATTCTTTAGTATATTCTTGGTGATGTGATTGTTTCATTCTCTTTAATTATTAGTTTTTTCACCAGTTGGATGAACAACTAATAATTTATCTAAAATTGCATTAACAAATTTATAGGAATTGAGATTATCATACTTCTTGCAAGTAATAATGGTTTGGTCAATAATTACTTTCTTATCAGTATGAAGGACGTTAAATTCCGCTAACGCACATAAAAATAATGCTTTTTCAACATCATTAATCCGATCAAAAGTTCACCCAGTTTTTAAGTATTTTGTTACTTCATTAACGTATTCATCATAATGTGTAATGACATTTTCAAGCAATGCTTGTTGGTCTACTCCTGCTTCATTCGGATTAACTAATTCAGCATCTTGAATTAATTCACTAGCAGTTTTATGTGTTTGCAAATAAGCGTATACTAAGCGAAAGAAATTAACCCTCTTTTTTCACATCGTATCATTCTTTTTTGCAATTGGTTCCTCTTGATTACTTGATGTTGAAGAATTAAATTGATTATTATTTTCCTCGTGCAACATAGTTGCCGTTAACCGTATCAACGATTACTTTATCCCCAGTCTTAATGAATTGTGGAACACTAATTTCTCAACCAGTATCTAGTCAAGCTTTCTTTTGCACATTTTGCACAGTGTTTCCTTGGACTGCGTCTTCAGCTTCCTTCACAGTCATTGTTACTTGGTCAGGTAAACTTAATCCAAGTACTTCATCGCCGTAGTACATAATGTTAACTTCTTGTCCTTCTGATAAGAAGTTCTTTTCTCATTGTAATTGCTTTAATGGAATGTTAATTTGATCAAAGGTTTCGTTGTTCATGAATACTGCGTTATCGTTATCAGAATATAAGTAATTCATGATGGCCCGAGCAATTTCTGCTTGTTCTAGTTTTAAACCAGTAAATACTTCAACTGTAATTGCTCCAGTGTGTAAATTTTTAACTTTACATTTAACAATACCTTCCCGCATTGCAGTTTTGTTAAATGAGTTATCTAATACTAAATAAATATCATTTTTAAAATGAATTGTGTGACCTGCTCTTAGGTCTTTAGCAGCAATAATGTTTCCCATTTTGTTATCTCCTTAATAAATATAAATATTATATACTACTCTAAGAGTAATATTAGTTTGGTGATGAAGACGCATGTTGAATGCATGCTTCTTCAACTTCGTGTAATTCGTTCTTTATTTCACTTAATTTGGTTCTTGGTTTTGCATCAACTAAGATTTCAATCCCTTTCAAAATAAATTCGTCCATGTTAATGTCATAAATTAATACGTGTGTCCCCATTCGCAAATCATAGTGCAAAATTTTATCTTGCGAATAAGAACTTAAGATTGCATCAAGTTTATTGACCTTTTTATGATCACGCAAGGGATCTTGTTGACTACTAATATAAATAATGCGAGCAGTTGTATGACGAATGAATGATTTTGAAAGCATTGTGTTTCAACCATGGTGATTGCCAATTCATGCGGCAATAATGTTGCGATTATCGTTTAAAGTTTTTTGTTTAATCAATTTTGTTGCCAAAATTAACGTTCGGTTGTTACTTAACTTTTCCACCGGACTTGGAGCATAATCGTAAGTTGGTAAATTGGTTAATAAGGTTCAGATTAATGGAATTGCCATTTTTAATTGATGAGCTTTACTATCTTCAGTGACATCAACGATTTTGCACGGAAGATTCCAAATTAAAATGCCTTGCACATCTTGATATTTTTTGCAATAAATTAGGCAAACTGCAGCCCCAAATGATTCGCCGGTTAAATAAAAACGCTTGATATTTAAATAATGTAAATCTTGTTTGAGCGTTTGAATTAATAAATATAAATCATTAACTGCATTGTTAACATGAATCGATGGTTCATTAGCATTCTTTCCACATGCCCTAGCATCATAACCAATGATGTGAGCATTCGTTAAATGACGACGTAAGAAGTGTAATGAATCTTTTGATCCATTTAAGCCGTGTAAATAGATTACGACTGCATCAACGTTTGGATTAGTGGCTGGTAAAAAGATGCACGGCACAGGATGAGCAAAGCCTGTAATCGTTACGTCAAACTCGGTTTTTGGTTCTGATAAAAGAATTTTTTTATTAATTGCCATGGTTAAATAAAAGTAAAAAAATAAATTTAGTTTTATTAATTTTAATCCAAATCGCTAGTAGTAATAAAAAATAAAGATACTTTCGTATCTTTACTTCTTATTTACTAATTATTTCTTTTTAAGTCCAGTTGGACTTGCTTTAGGTGCTTTAGCGGTTCTTGCCTTACTTTGCTTTGCTTTTAGGTTCTTTGGTTTTTGTTCCACTTTACCTAATTGCTTCTTGTCAAGACCATAACGGTTTAACATGTGGTCAGAAGACATTGGCCGATTACCATTATAAAGTGTGATGTATGGTTTATAAACTTTTTGTTTTTCTTCTTCACCATCGTCATCATCTAATTCATCAAAGGCATCTTCAACTTCTTCTACTTCTTGCTTGGCAACTTCATCTTTGGATTTATCAATGATGATTGGTTCTTGGACAACAGGAATGATGATTGGAGCTTCCTTTTGTGGTTCAGCCTTAACTTCTTCGTTTTTTTCTTCTTTTGGTTCTGGTTTTGGTTCGGGATGAGATTCTAATAATTTCGCTTCTTGGACCGTTGGTTTAACCCCTTCGATTTGGGGAATCCCAGGAGCACTTTGTTCAATCGTAAAATTAGTTGTTTTGACTGGAGTTGCTTCAGGTTGAGCTGCTTGAACCACTTGGATTGGCCGGTTAGCTGGTTCCACGTAGTTAACATTAATTGTTAAATTAATTGGACTGGAATTTACTTGTGGAATTTGCACTTGTTGCGAACCAGTTTTATTAGGATCAGTACTTACTTCGATGGTTTGGGGAGTAGTAGGTTTTGTTGGTGATGGTTCTTCTTTAGCAGGTTCTTCTTTTTTTACTTCAACTGGTGCAGGTTGACTAGGTTCGCTTTGTTTTACTTCAATACTTTCGGGAGTAGACTTTTTTACTTCAGTTGGTTGCACAACAACGGGACTAGGAGTTGCTGGTTCACTTGGCTTTACTTCAATGCTTTGGGGAGTGGATTTCTTTACTTCAACTGGTTCGATTACTACTGGACTTGGGGTTACTGGGACATTTGGTTTCACATCAATTTCTTGAGGATTGGTGATTGGTTCTTGAGCAACTGGTTTTTTTACAAGTTCCTTTTTATTTGGGTCAGCAATTTCATCAATATCAATTGGAGAAGTACCAGTAAAGTTATCAGTTGGAACTTTGATGCATTTACTCTTAACTGGCATGCCATGAGGCATATTTGATTGAACTTCAATTGTAGTTGGAGTAGTTTGCTTATCTTCACTAGTAGTTGTAAAGGCTTCAGAATTGTTTAAAGTTTCAGCAGGTTCAGTTTCATTATCAGTTGCTAATGGTTTATTTTCAGCAACAGTTGATGCTTCTTTATTTGCACCTAAGACTTCTTCAGGTTTGCTCGCAGATGTTTGCGGTTCAACTTCTTTCTTAGCACTTGTTGCTTGTCTTTCTTCGTTAGCTTTTAAAAGATCTAGTAATTCGGCTAATTTTTCGGTGTTAAAGTTAGTTTCAGTACAAGGAGAAGTAGATTCTTCTTTTGTTTCTTTAACTACTTCAACTGGTTTTTCAACAATTACCTTTTTAGTAACTTCAACCGGTTGATCTTTGATGATTTCAATTGGTTTATCAACAAAAACAGGTTTATCAACAAAAACTGGAACGTTTACTTCCTTAATTACTTCATAAGGCTTATTAATTTCAACTGGAATATAAACCTTCTTTTCAACAGGAACCATTACTTCCTTTTCAACAATGACAGTCTTGATTAATGGTTCATCAATCAAAACGCTTTGGTTTGGAGTAAGACTCATAATGTCAGGATAACATAGCATTGTTTGTTCTTGATGCTTCTTCGCATTCTTTGCCAATACATTAGTTACTGGATTATATAAATCAATTTGCGTTGGATAAATAGTTTGGGCATTGGCAGCAGCAACAAATTTGGACTTTTGTTGTTTTAGTAAACTCAATACAAATGGGTCAATCATTTCGTCAGTTGGCACCACATTCATAATGGCTGGTTCAGTTACTTCAATTGGTTTTGGTTCTTGTGGAATTTCGAAATTAATTTCAACACTAACAGGTTGAGTAAGTGGAGCTGGTTGTGGTTCATAAGGAACTTCATATTCAATTTCAATACTTACTGGAGCAGTTATTGCAATTGGTTTTGGTTCTTGTGGAATTTCGAAATTAATTTCAAGATCACTAGGGTTTTCAATTGGGGTTGGACGGGGAGCTGAATAATCAACTACCATTTGTCATGGGTAAACTAAAGCAGGTTTAGTGTTTGGAATGTTGAAGTTAATTTCCATGCTCTTTGGATTGTGGATTGGAGCAGGAGTAACTTCCATTTGTCATGGATAAACTAACGCTGGTTTCTTATCAGGAATTTCAAAGTTGATTTCTAGTTCTTTTGGATTAACAATTGGTGTTTCGTGTGGAACAATGAAATCCAAAGCCATTTGTCATGGATAAACTAACGCAGGCTTTTTGGCTTCAAGAGCTTGATGGTAATCTTTAGCGTAAGCAAGAATGAATGGATCAGTTACTTCGCTGGTTGGATCTAAGCGTAAAGTGGTTGGATAAGATGGCTTGATTGGTTCTTTCTTAAATTCATCAAAGTTCAATTGAACAGCAATATCGCTTGGATCACTAACAAGAATTGGGGCTGGAGCAACTTGTAAGTTACTTAAATCAAGTGATTGTGGGAATTCATACTTTTCAACCATTGATTCAACAATATCGTGTGCTAAATCAACGATAAAATCATCAGTAATGATGTCTGAGCGTTGAACACTTAATTCACTTGGATAACTTAATGGAGCAGGAGTTGGTTTTGTTCACGCAAATTCAAGGGATGATGGATAAGTAGCTGGTGCTTCGTGTGGTTCTTGTCAATTGCTAAAGTCAAGGGCTTCAGGATAAATTAAAGCAACTGGAGTTGGTTTGGTTCAATTTACTTCTAATGAAGAAGGATAGACCGATGGAGTTGGTTGGGGTTCTTGTCAATTGCTAAAATCTAATACCGATGGATATTCGTTCTTAACAATCTTGGTAGAATCAAGAATGTCTTTTGCCATCTTCAAGATGAATTCGTCGGCAATGACATCGCTTGGTTTTACATCAACAATATCTGGGAAAGTTGATGGTGCTACTTCGCTATTTGCATCACTTGCTGGTTTAGCATAAGCAATATCAAGAATTTGTGGATAGTGATACATTCCTTCGTCAAGTTTATCACAATTAGCCAAATCATTACTTAAATTGTGATTAGGTGTTTTCTTTCAACTGACCTTGATGAAGTTTTCAATAGCTGGTTCAACCAAAATGGCATCAGGATAATCAACTAAAGTGGAATAGGTTAAATCAACATCCACTGGTTTTGGCATTGCCATGTATTCAGGAAATACCAACTTATCAAATTCTTTGTGGTGGGACTTGGATTGATTTTGATTGACTTGTGTTTGATCAACAGAATTGGTAGCGACTGATTCAGAAGGATGAGCAGCAGCTAAAATCTTGTCGTATACTACTGCATCTTTTTGGACATAAACTGGATCAACAAATGGAAAATATTTATCTAAGAATTCGTTAATTTCCTTAACTTTGTCACTCGTTAGATAAGTATTATCACCTTGTTGAATAAAATTATTTGAAACGTGATAATCTGCTTCCCAAATGGAATCAGGTTTTACTTTATTATTTACAACGTATACAACGTTTCATGTACCGTTAATATTAATTGGATTCTTCCGGAAATTT
>JAGBOP010000034.1 GCA_017633835.1 bacterium | reverse complement strand
GTTCCATCAATATCACAAAAAATAGTTTTTGGTTGTTTAATCATCATTAAAAATTAATTATGTTCAATTTCCTTTAAATGCTTGACGAAATCATCAATCCCGGTGGCAATAAATTCAGAAACTGGAGCGTTCACGATATCACTGGCAATTGGCATTAAGCATGGTCTTGCTGCTGCATATGTAATGCTATAAACACCAGGAATTTCAAACATGGAAACATCATTTTCAGAATCCCCAATCACGCATACATGGTTCGTTGGAATGTGTTCCAAATTCAAAATAAATTCAATGGCACTACGTTTATTAATTCCTTCGTAGCCCACTGCCATAATTTCTTTAGCTCCTACTACGTGAATATGTTTAAATTGTTTTAAGAAGTTAATAAAGTCAGCATAATCACTTTCACTTAGTTGCCGCGGGGAGATTGTTAGAACATCTTTGGGACTAAAACTATCTTTTAGTTGTAATTGGTGCGAAGCATTATGCTTTTGCCATGCTTCTTCATTATAAGGAATAAAGTAATAAAAAGGTTGATGACCATAACTTACTCACACAATAATGTTGGGATTATTTTCCCGTAATTGCATTAATTTCTTAAAAATTTTCGCTGCTACTTCTTCATCAAGTCCATATTGTTTAATTAGTTCGTGATTTTTTAAGGAATAAATTTGGGTCCCATTACTACCGACTAAATAACTATTTTCTTTAATTCCTAGTTGGTCATAAATAAATTTTTCGTTGACATTGTTGCGTCCACTAATTAAACAAAACATGAATTCATTATCTTGGTGTGGCTCATTAACTAACCATTGTAATTTTTTAATCGTTAATGGATTAATATGTTCATTACTATCAACTAATGTTTGATCAACATCACAAAAAATAAGATTCTTATCCATTTTTATTGTTTCCTTTTTGTTAAATAATCAACAAAGCAATTAACCCCAGTGGCAATAAAATCTGACTTTGGTTCATTTACTACTTTGCTAGCAATTTTTTGCAAATAATCTTTGGCTTTAGTATATGTCACACTATACACGTTAGGAATTTCAAACATGCTTTTATCATTTACTGCATCCCCGAAGACGCACACATTTTGATTTTCTATGTGATATTTATTTAGTAATGATAAAATTGCCGTTTGTTTTGATACCCCAGCACACCAAATGGCAATTGCTCCATCTTCACTTAAAGAACTAACGTGAAATTGTTTAATAAATGCTTCAATTTCTTTCACATCTTCATCAGCGTGAAACATGGTAAATAATAAGATTCCTTGGGGGTCAAATTCAGTTTTGCATTCTAAAACATTCCCGTAATTATAAGCAGTTCAAAATTCTTTGCTAATGTTATAAATATAAACCAAAGGTTGGCGATTATAATTGACAAAAATTTGCATTTTTGGATTATGCTTGGCAATTTCCATTAGTTTGACGTGAATCTTAGCGGTAATTTGAGGATCTAACGTATGTTCTTCAATTACTTCTTTGGTTAAAGCGTTCATGATTTGTGACCCGTTATTACCAATTAAAAAACCCACGTTCTTTAAGCCGATTTGGTCATATAAATATAGTGCATGTAAACATGCACGTCCCGTAATTAAACCAAAGTGGTATGAGGAATCATGATTAATTAAATTATTTAAGGTATTGATTGTTTTTTTGCTAATGGTTGCATCATCATAAATAAAGGTTCCATCAATATCACTTAAGATTAACTTTGGATGATCTCATTGGTTATTATTCATGAACAAACCTTTCTTAATTCTTTTTATGATCAATAATGTCTAAATGGTGAACAAAGTCTTTAATTCCTTGGGCAATAAATTCTGATACTGGTAAGTTGACTACGTCACTAGCAATTGCTTTTAAATATGGTTTTGCATTTTCATAAGTAACGCTATATACTTCAGGGATTTCAAACATGTTAACATCATTTTTAGAATCACCAATTACGCAAACATGCTTTGGTTTAGTGTGATAAACCATTAAAGCATATTCGATTGCGTTACGCTTGGTTACTCCATAAGCACTAATTCCAGTCAAGTTATTGCCGGGAATGACACACAAATGGAATTGGGCTAAAAAATTAGTAAATTCTTCTAAACATTCTTGTAAATTTAAAACCGTAAATAAAAGCACATTTTTATTGCTAAATTCACTGCGAACTTTAATGCTATTACCAACGTTATATTTTAATCAAAATTTGGGATCAATATGATAGTTATATCCTAAAGGGGGAACATTATAGTCAACTAAAAATTGAATGTGATGACATTTATTTTCTAACTCCATTAGTTTGTTATAAATTGCTTGAGCAACGTCTTCATCAATCAATCATTCCTTAATCATTTTATGGGAACTCAAATTATAAATTTGAGCTCCATTACTTCCCACTAATAATCCGGTTGGTTTTAAACCTAATTCCTTATAAAAAATTAGTTCATGAGCACAACTACGACCACTAATTAAAGCAAAATGAAAACTCCGGTCTTGATTAATTAAATCTTGCAGTGCTTTAACTGTAAGTGGACTAATTTGATAATTTTCGTTAATTAACGTGCCATCAATGTCACAAAAAATAATTTTCCGATTATTTCATTCTAGTTCAATGGCTTCTTGTTCTTGTTCATCCATTGGCATTTTCCTCTTTATTTAATAATAACTAAGACAGTTAAGGTCTTAATATATAGTTTAATGATAATAAAAAAGATTTCATTGCTGAAATCTTTTTCCATTAATGGTGTTGTTTTAAATACCGCACAAAATCTTGCAACCCCGTGGCGATGAAAGCCGACACTGGTTCATTAACCACATCACACGCAATTTTCTTTAAATAATCACGGGCAGTTTCGTAAGTAATACTATAAACTTTAGGCATTTCAAACATGGAAATGTCATTTTTGGAGTCACCAAAAACCGCGACGTTGTTGGATGGAACATTAAGTAAGTTAAGCACGTATTCAATGGCGTGGCGTTTGGTAATCCCTCCGTTGGTAATGGCAGTTAAATTAGGACCAGGAACCAAATGTAAATTAAAATGTTTTAGAAAATCTAACATTTTATCTAATTGTTCTTCCAAATGAAAAACCGTCATTAATAAAACGTTGTTCGGACTAAATTCTTTGCGACATTTCAAAATGTTATTCACATTATAAACTGGTCAGGTATCATCAGGTCGATACACGTATGCGAGTGGTTCATCACTATAACTTACTAACATACTAATTTTGCCTGAGTTTTTATCAAGGGCTTTTACTTCGTTGTAAATAGTTTGAGCTACGTTAGCAGGAATGTGTCATTGGGCAATGACTTTTTGGTCTTTTAGTCGGTAGATTTGAGATCCATTATTACCAATTAAAAAACCGGTTGGTTTTAAACCAAGTTGGGAATAAAAGTATTTTTCATGAGCAACTGCTCGCCCACTAATTAAAGCAAAATGAAAATCATCGTGATTATTAATGAGATCTTGTAATCCTTTAATTGCAATAGGACTAATGACATTTTTATCATCAATTAAAGTTCCATCAATATCACAAAAAATCATTTTTGGAGCAAGTGCTTGATTTTGGGTATTTTCCATGTGCTTATGATTCCTTTTTAACTAATACTGGATGTTTAGGAGGTAAAGCATCTTTTGCTTCACTTTCTTTTTTAACAATAGCTGAAGTAGGCATATTAGATACTTCACTTTGTTGATCATGAGCATCTTCATCCATGACAGATTGTAAAATCTTCCCTACGGCATTGTAATCAGCATTCCCAATTAGTGGATAATCATAAGCAAGTAATGGGGATTTGCTTATTTTTGCCGCCACTACATATTTTCGATTTGTTTCATTAAACATTTCGATGTCATTTTCTGAATCACCGATGCTAATAGTGTCATAAAGAAGGGGATTATCGAAATGTAAATATTTAACTAAGAACTTAATGGCAGTTCCTTTGTCAGCACGTTTGCTTACTACTTCAATGTAGTGATTTTGTTTCACAATGTGTAATTGTTCACCAAATCTTCTTACTAATTCCTTATATAACTTACTTCCATAACGAAGTCTGACGAATGGAAAAATTAATTTAAGTGGATCAGTAATTTTGGTATTTTTGTCACCAACTTTAAATGCCATGCCTTTACTCATGTGGTTAAAAATCCACTTGGGATGCACATTTAAACCGTATGGTTTGCGAATATCAAATGTTTCTTGACAATTGACTAAGAAGGAAATTTTATGAGCATTGGCAAAATCAAATAATTGTTTAAAAACCGCATGATCAATTGGTTGGCACAAAATATCCCGGTGATTTGCTACATCATATATATGAGCCCCAACTAATCCAATTACATATTTAACGTTGGGGGTAACTTTGTTAATTTGGTCAATAATTGGTTGGATTCGTTCAATGAAGCGACCCGTACTAATAACAAAAATGTTCCCTTTTTTAACAAAGTCAGTTATTTTGTTTATATCGTATTGATTAACGATATAACTATGTCGTTTGATTAAAGTACCATCAAGATCGCAGAAAACTAGATGGTGCATAAATTAGCTTATTAATTACTTGCTAATAATTTGTTAACGTAACCTTCAACATCGCCAATTGGACGGTAACCAACATATCTAAATAGTTCCTTACCATCTTTTAAAAAGACAATTGTTGGAATTGAGCGTACGTCAAACTTAGCAGCTAGTGATGCATTTTCATCAATGTCAACTTTGCATCATTTAATATCTTGGTACTTTGTACTTAATTGTTCAAGTACTGGACCTTGCATCTTGCAAGGACCACATCATTCAGCAAAGAAATCAATAATGGCGTATTTGCTATTATTAACTTCAGAATCAAAATTTGTTTTATCTAGAATAACCATAATTATTTCTCCTTTTTTTATTAATTATTCTCATAACAATTATTGTAATTGGTATGAAATCTATTATAAATTAAAAATTTAATTTTTTGAATCATCCAATTCGGGCGTTTTTTCTTTAGTAAGATTCCGCA
This sequence comes from bacterium, assembly GCA_017633835.1. Next base: position 8,423 of record JAGBOP010000034.1, on the reverse strand, counting down.
CAAATTTACATTTTGGATAGTTCAAGCATCCCACAAATTTTTGGTGACGTTTATTTTCACGTTCCACCAAATCCCCCCCACATTTGGGACACTTTTCATTAAGCACCACCGGAGGTTCTTTTAATGACTTAATGTACTTACACTTAGGGAAGTTTTCACACCCAATAAACTTGTTATGGCCTTTATGGCTGTAACGATAAATTAACTTCCCATTATCTTCAGGACACATTTCTCCAACATATTCCACTACTTCGGTCGCTTTTTCTTCTTTTAGTTGACCATTAACGATTTTGGCTTTTTCAATTAGTTGGGGTCAGAATTGCAGTAATCATTCTTTTCATTCTTCTTTCCCATTTGTAATCTTATCAAGTCGTTCTTCCATGTCTCTTGTGAAATCAATATTAATGATTTCTGGAAAGTAGTGGTTTAATTTTTGGGAAACTTTTTCGCCTAATTCTGTGATGTAATAATGCCGTTTTTCCAATGTTGCATAACCACGGTCAATTGGAATATTAGCCATGGTACTATATGTACTTGGTCTTCCCACTCCTGATTTTTCTAAATCAGCAATTAAAGTAGCTTGGGTATATCGAGCAGGTGGTTCAGACTTATGTTCACTAACCCCAATCGTTTGGGAAGGAAAAACTTTGTTGTTATTTAATTCATTTAAGTCAATGTGATCAGCATCATCTTTTTCCCCGTAAACAATTCTTCAACCAGCAAACTTACATACATGGTGATTTAAAAAGAATAAATTTTTATTATTATTAAATCAAATTGTGGTGCGTTCAAATTTGGCACTAGTCATTAATGATGCTACGGAACGTAGTCAAATTAAGCGGTATAGTTTGTATTCATCAGGGGGAATAAAGTCTTTCAAATCATCTGGTTGCACATTCACATCAATGACCCGAATAGCTTCGTGTCCATCTTGCACATTTAATTTATTTTTATTGGATGATTCAGAGTAATCTTTTGCTGATACGAAGGTAGAACCATATTTATCAGTAATATACTTTTTAGCAACTTCAACAAATTCCTTACTATAACGCATACTATCAGTCCGGGGATAAGAGATTAACGCAATGTGTTCTCCTTTGATGTCAATTCCTTCGTAAAGAACTTGGGCCACATGAGTTATTTTCTTAGCCGTTCAACCTAATTGATTAATGGCTTCTTGTTGCATGGTGCTGGTTCGAAATGGTTCAGGAGCATTAGCACTATATGCTTTAGCAGGATCAAGGTGGTCAAAAATAAAATCTTTATTTAAACTATCTTTAATTTTGTTGGCACTTTGTTCATCTTTAAAATGAACAATGCTATTTTCTAAATAGTAGTTTTCTTGAGCCACTAATTCATTATTGACTTTGTTTAAGTTTAACTGTCATTGGTTTTGCAACAATGCATCAATAATTCACCACGACACAGGAACAAAGTTTTTAATTTCATCTTCCCGTTTCAATAAGAAATCAAGTGCTAGTGATTGCACGCGGCCTGCACTATCACCATGTAATGTATTGTGAACAAGTGAACTTAATTTGTACCCAATCATGCGATCTAAAATGCGTCTTGCAAATTGAGCATTAACGTAATTTAAATCAATGTTCCGCGGATTTGCAATCGCATTTAACACCGCGTTCTTAGTAATTTCATTAAAGGTAATGCGGTGACATTTTTCTTGGTTTTTATCTCCCAACACATCATAAACATGTCACGCAATGGCTTCCCCTTCCCGGTCGGGGTCGGTGGCTAAATAAATATTTTTTGCACTTTTTGCTTTTTTTAAGATTTCTTCAACAATTTTTTCTTTGGTTTGTAAACCCTTTACTTTTTTATCAGTGGTTTTCTTATCCTTAATAATTGCTCAAATTGGATCAAGGGTTTGTTTATCAAACCCAAATCCATGCATTGATAAATCCCGAATATGACCCACGGTTGAAATAATTTCAAAGTTACCAGGTAAAAACCGTGAAATCGTTTTTACCTTGTTAGGGGATTCGATAATCATTAAATTTTCCATGTCTTATTCTCCTTTATCTTGTTGACTAATTAAACATGTTAAATCTTTATCATCATAAGAAATTTTACCAATCTTCCCGTCAGTAAATCATTGATATAATCGATCAAGCACTAATGTGCGACTAGTTAGGGGATCATTTTTAGTAAAATTTCACAAAGTTGTTAAATGAATGACCAGTTCATCAAACGTTAAAGATTTAGTTGTATTAACTAGTTTATTATAATGAGCAGGATAATATTTTTTTAAAAATTTAATCCCAAAATCTAATACTTCCGCTAATGGGACGATATTTTTATTAATTGTCCCAATCAAGCATAATACGTAACCAGTCACTAAATCATCAATCTTTTTGTACATAATACCAGGGGAATCATACAAATACAAATCATTACTAATTTTTTGTAAACTTAAGTTTTTAGTGGTCCCTGGCTTATTTTGCACCACTACTTGTTTCTTATTAAGTATCTTATTAATTAAAGTGGATTTACCACTATTTGGTAAACCCACTACTAATCCTAATAAGATTGGGTGAAATTGCATTTCATCCAACTTTAATAATTTTTTTAAGCGATTAATGACTTGTGATTTAATTTGTTTATCTTCCTGATTTGAAACAATTAACTTGGGATCATGAAGGAATGAAGAAGGAACTTGGGCAAGATCAGATTTATAAGCAACAGTTAACACTGGCTTATTTACAAAAAAATCACAAAGTTCCTTATTTGCTGAATAATTAATTGCTCTAGCATCAACTACTTGAATTAAAAAATCAATGTGTTGATTTTTAGTTTTAAATTCGTCATATGTTTTCTTCATATGACCAGGAAATCAATTAATCACGATTAATCATGTCCTTTATTCATGTATAGATAACCATCAATACCATGTAACATATTGACAGTTAATAACGCATCGGAATCAACTTTTCGTACTTCGTAAACAATCTTTGGTACTTCAACATAACGAGCAACAGTTTCAATCACATAAGTGTTAAATTCTTTACCACTAATTAATTGAATTGACCGGTAAACATTTAATTGGTGTGGATAGTGTAATTCAATTAAACGGTTAGTAATTGCTTCTGGTTTAGCAGAGTAAATCTTTAATACACTTGGTTTATACTTTGGATAATAGAAGTTAATAAAGGTATAACCAATTACTGCATAAACTAAGCTCATAATTAAGTTTGGACTAAAGAAATATTCAGCTCCTCAACGATCAGGAGCACTAATTCCTGCTGTAATGTAAGACCCTAAAATAATGCCTGCTACCATAGTAGTAGTATTTAAAACCATTAAAGCAGTTCCTAATTGCTTACCTGATTTATCACTCCAATAGATACTTGGGATATCAACTCCCCCAGCACATCCCCCAATGATGTATAGACCCACAATGGTTAATGGATAAATTAAGGCAAATAATGCTGCATAACCAAATAGTGATAAAACCCGTGGTAAATCCATGTAACCATTGGTGGTACGTAATTGAATAATGTGCACTCATTTTTCATATCCCATGGCAGCAAAAGCAGCTGCATTAGGTACACCCCCGTTTAATGGGTTAGTATATGCTAAATCATGAATCCTAGATCCAACTGGATAGAAATTTCAGGATAAAACATATACGTTGTACTTTTCAAGGTCAGTATCCATGCTTAATGGATTACCTAAAAAGAAATAATCAAACCGGTGAGCAGGATTTAAGAAAATTGGTGTTGATAACAATAAACCAAACGCCGTAGCACAAAAAACAAACGTTAACGTAATGGTCGTAAAGCGGTGGCCAATTCGAAATCACGCAAATAAAATTAACGGGATGTTGGTAATAAACCAAATGCCCCAGAACAGTCCTTGATAAACGTCATTACTTACTGATTCACTTAAACCATGCACTGACAAAGAGGTACTAATTAATCTGGCTAGTCCTTGAAACAAACCAGATGTACCGGTTGAGTATAATCCCGTTAAATCGACAAAGAAAAAGGTAACTACTGAGTAAACTATTGAAGAAAAAAAAGCAACCAAGTACCGCATCGTAATGCGCTTTTCATCGTACATTCCGGCAAAGAATACCGATGCAGCGTGTAATCGAATGCGATCCAGTTTGCTTTCAACATATATGCGGTCTTTATATTCTTCACTGGTATCGTTTAAACCGAAAGTGAAGATTTTACCAAAGTTGATTTTTTTGCGGTTGGAAGTATTTGGCTTCATCCCGCTAGAAGACGAAGATGAACCATTACCACTTGAATGCGGAACGTTATCAGCTTCGTTTTTATTTTCCATAGACAACTATTTTTCTGTTTCTAACATGTCGTCGTCTTTACCCGTCGAACCATTTAATGGTTTAATCCGAGCATCACGACCGGAACGGTTGCGAAGGTAGGTTAAGTAAGCACGGCGAACTTTACCCTTGCTTACCACTTCAATTTCGTTAATTAGTGGGGAGTGCGTTTGAAAGTTAATTTCAACACCAACTCCACCAGAGATCTTGCGTAGCATAAATGTTTCATTTAAGCCACTACCACGCTTGCGGATGACTACTCCGGCAATTTTTTGGATCCGAGTTTTTGCTCCTTCGTTAATTAATAAGTGCACAATAACTTCGTCACTTGGAGCAAAATCGGGAAGATCTTTTTTTAATTGTTTTGATTCAATCTTTTTAATCGCTTCCTTGCGATTAAATCCCATTTTATTCATCTTTTTTGCCTCTTAAATATTTCAAGTATAAATCTGGCCGTTTAGTTTTTGTATTCTCTATTTGTTGTTCTTTTTTGTATTTGGCAATTAATTCGTGATTGCCAGATAATAATACGGCTGGCACGCAATACCCTTCAAAATTGTCAGGTTTTGCGTACACCGGATAATCTAATAAATTATGTTCAAATGATTCGTTTTCATGACTATCTTGTTTGATGACATCTTGCACTAGTCGGCATACTCCGTCTAAAATTACCATCGCTGGTAATTCCCCGTTTGTAAGTATATAATCCCCAATTGATGCTTCGTCATCAATGAAATACTTTAAACGTTCATCAAAACCTTCATAATGACCACAAATAAGGATTACATGGTCATATTTAGCTAATTGTTTAAAGTACGTTTCATCTACCACGTGTCCTTGCGGAGACATTGCAACCTTAAAACCAGGTGGTAATGAACGCAAGCAATCAACAATTGGTTGTAATTGCAAGACCATCCCTTCCCCACCACCAATTTGATAATCATCAACCCGTTTGGTTTTGTTGGTGGAAAAATCACGAAAATTAACAATGTTAATTTCGATTAAATGTTTATTGACCGCCCGTTTGATAATCGAGAAATTAAGTAGGGGTTCAATAAATTCAGGGAATAAAGTCAAGATTGTGAATCGCACAATTCTACTTCTTAGATTCAGTAAAAGTCTTTCAGATTCCTTGTTTCTTTAATAGACTGCGAACAGTATCAGTTGGTTGAGCCCCATTCTTTAGGTAGTAAAGAATGCGGTCTTCTTTTAATTCAACTGTACTCTTTAGTGGGTCGTAAATACCAACTCATTCAAGATATTCGCCATCCCGGCGTTTTCTTGAATCAATGGTAATAATCCGATAACAAGGAACTTTATGTTTACCAAATCTGGTTAATCTTATCTTAAGCAAAGTAACACCTCTAAAAAACTAATGACCAATTTAGATTTGCTCTAATAAAAGTCAGTATATATAAGATATTTTAATATAAATATTTTTAAAAGTAAGATTTTTTCTAGAGCATTCCCAAGAATAAGAATTAAAAAATAAAACGCAACATAAATGAAAGAAAAAAATTAGCCACTAAGCGTGACTAATTTCTTATTTTGGGTTAAGAAAAAACTATTTCTTTGCCTTTTCTTCCATCTTGGCTTGTTTAGCTTTTCCAGTTTTTAAAATTTCATAAACATCGTCAAGATCTTCCATGTCTTTTGAAGGAACGGAATTAAAAATAAATCCTTCTGCCTTCATGTATTTTGGAATGACGTGCATGTGTCAGTGTCTTACAGCTTGTCCAGCCATTTCCCCTTGGTTGGATAAGTAGTTAAATCCTCATGGTTGCAATTTAGAAGCATCTAAAATCTTAGCAACATGCCGTACCATTTTCATGGTTTCATAAAGGATTTCATCATTATCACAAACCATTAAATTGCTATAGTGTTTCTTTGGAATAACTACCACATGTCCATTGCTAATTGGGTTAACATCCAAAAATGCCATGGCAAATTCGTTTTCGTCAATAATTCGAGCTGGAATTTCTTTTTTGACAATTTTGCAAAAAATGCAGTCATCTTGAGCTGAACCATCACTGGTTACGTTGTTCATCTTATCAACAATTCCCATTTTTAATACCTCACTTTATTACCTATTATTTTATTATCCAATAATTCAATTTAATACTCATAAAATACCTAGTGCATTCCGTAAACGTAAGTCATAAACTTCCACTTTATTACTTTGATTAGAAGTATATGCACTTAAAGCAGTAGTTTGTAAAGTGGAATTCGAAGCAATTTGGACAAGTAATTTAGCAAATGCATCTTCAGTTAACCCCAGTTTTTGTCAGACTGTGGTATTTTTTCACGTGTTAGTAGTTCAAACAGTTGGTCCCATTGAACTTAAACTAATTTGGTCCGCATACATCATGAATTTATATTGATCAGCACTGGATGTATTTGATGATGAAGAAGAAGAAGAGCAAGAGGAAGAAGAACTTGAAGATGAACTTAAAGTAATGTAATCACCTGAACCATTTGGAATTAACCGGTCTTGAGCTCAAGTACCAATCAAACTGGTATTAGGAGTACTTGATTGATTAGTTTTCTTTAAATTACCTTCGTAATCACTCCAACTAGTTTGTAAGTTGTTGTATTGTAAGTTAGTTCCCCCCGTAAGCACATTATATAAATCATTAACGTTATTAAAATTAGTACTACTTGGTGTATTAGTTAAGCCAGTAACATATCCTTCAAAATTTTTAAAGTAATTTGCTTCACCAGGAATAGCTTTAATTGCTTTATAAACTGCAGCTGCATAATTAGCATCTACTTCGCTTTGGGTATTTGCATTTCCACTGTAATATTGTTTACTAAATTGCGGAATGGTAGAGTTAACTGATTGTAAAGTCGAAGATAAACTAATTAATTGGGCTAAGGAACCTGCGTGCATAATTGCATACATTAACGTACCTGGTTGCGGATTAGTTGTTGTTCCTAATCCGTTGTAATAATTAGCAAGTAATCCATAGGAGTTAATGGCGTAATTAGCACTTCCAAATAAGTAAGTATTTAGTTGTAAAGTAGTTAAAGTACTATGTGAGTTTGTGGTTTGTAAACCTAAGAAACCTGTAAATGGATCTAATGACCCATTGACGTTAACATTTGCTAAATCAAAATAAGTACTTGGACTAGTTAAATAAGAACTAATGTTATTAAATGCATAATTAGCAGTACCAAAGTTAGTGGTGGTAGCAGCAATTTGTTGGTCCATAAATTCACTTAACATGTCCCCATTTAAGTTCGCATTTGGAATGTAGTTAAAAGGACTATATCCATATTGGCTAATGTTGCTAAAACTAGTGTACCCTGCGGTTCCATAGTTTGAACTAGTAGTGTTGTAATTAGGGTTAACTAAAGAATTTAATTGATCAGCATATTGTCAACTACTACCAGTATTACTTAAAGTTCCATAAGCATTAGCATTATTTAACACATTTGCCGAATCCCCATTTGCTCACACAACATAAGCAGTACCATTCATTAAGATGTTATTTAAATATGTATATAAGTTCGCTCAACTACCATTGTCATATAAATATTCAATGGTTTGCAATAAGGTTAAATAAGTATTGTTATTACTACTTTCACTATTTAAACCAGTTGATGCATAATAGTAATTAGTATTTAAGTAATAATTACCAATGTTGTTGGTTAAATCAACAATGTCATTTGCATAATCACTTGCTGAACTTGGTACAAAACCAGTGCCATCAATCTTTAAGTTATATCCATAGTTAACAATGGATGGTAAGGAAGAAGTATATGCACTTGCATCCGATTGATAAAGTAAAGCAGTGGCTAAATAACTTAAATTGCTACCGTAATTAGCATCGTTATTTAATAAACCAGTATTTTTTAAAGTACTGTTAGTTAATCCATAAATTGCATTTAAGTTACTATCAACACTATTATTTACATTTGGTACGCTTTCATTAACATTTAAGCTCTTGCTTAATAAGTTATTTTTAACAGCACTAGCAAAAATACTGTCATTTGATAGTCCTTGAATAGCACTATTAACTGCATCATTATTACTAAAGACATATTGCGAATAATTAGCATAATCAGTGTTATAGGATCATGGCCCTAAATTCATCGCATTAAAATAATTAGTAATCGC
>JAGBOP010000033.1 GCA_017633835.1 bacterium | reverse complement strand
GGAACTCCCGGTGGAGGTCTAGCTGCTCTAGCTGGTGAAGACTTAGAACTATTTAGAAAAACAAAAGACCGCGGAGCAATTAAGATCTTGCAGATCATTATGTTTATCTTAGTAATCGTCTTAATTGCAGTCGGAATAACAATAAGGTTGGTACATTAGAAAATGATTAAAAAAATACCATTTCATGAAATTATTGCCCAAGCGTTGCTAAGTGAACATGGACGTCCAATTCCTTTAGCAATCTTAATTAACAAAATTAGAAGAAACTATGATGTAAAAAATGCTCGGCAACTAGAAGCATCCATTAACGAAATGATTAATGATGGGGAACTAAAACAACTAACAGTTTCCAAATCATTAAAAATTCAACACTTATTAGGTGAAGAAGTATTGCCAAATACAATTCACCAAGGAGTATTGCACATTAACGGACATGGACACGGCATTGTTGAATTAGAAGACAACAAAGAAGCAGTTTTTTACATTCATAAAACTAAATTAAATAATGCTTTAAATGGGGACACGGTAGAAATTGAAGAATTAAAAGAATATCCAAGCGTAGATGAAAAAGCTCAATTTCACATGCATGATGCCCAAGTTGATAAAGTAATTGTCCGCAAGAAACACTTATTTAGTGGCACATTGCATAAAGATAATGAACATCACTCTTATTCTATTGATGTTGATGACCCCAAATTTTACTTGCCAATTAATTTAAAGGATTGACAAAAAATTAAAGATGGTACCAAAATCTTAATGGACATTAATGATTTTGATGACAATGGTGCCATTGCCGAAGTAAAAAAAGAAATTGGCAGTGAAGACAAAGTCGGAACTGATATTTCTGGGTTAGTTTATGATGCGGGGTTTGAACCAGAATTTACAACCCCAGCTCAAGCACAAGCAGATGAATTAAAAATTGATTGAGATCCTAAAAATGCTGGAACCAGGCATGATCTTACCAAAGAAAATTTTGTTACCATTGACCCAAAAGAAAGTAAGGACTTTGATGACTCATTCAATGTAAAAGAATTGTCAGATGGTAGTTTTATTTTGAATGTTGCTATTGCGGATGTAGGAAATTTTGTTCGATTCGAATCCCCTTTATTTAAAGAAGCACTAAAAAGATCTACTTCTTTATATTTACCAGACCGAACAATTCCCATGTATCCATCCATTTTGTCCGATGATCTATGCTCCATTAATCCTAATGTGGTTAGATATGTTATTAACTGCGAAATGCATCTTGATTCAACCGGTAAATTATTAGGTACTACTGCTTATCCAGCCGCCATCATTAGTAAAAGAAGATTTAATTATGATGAAGTAAATGCTTATTTTGCAAATCCTAATTCACTACCAAATGATGACCAAGCAATTAAAGACATGCTTAGTGCTGGCAAGAAATTACACGAAATTCTTCGTAAGAAGAGAACTAGCGAAGGATTTATTGACTTTGACATTAAAGAACCAATTATTCTGTTAGATGAAAAAGGTTTTCCTTATGACATTCAAATTCACCAAACAGGAATTGCCCAACGAATGGTGGAAGACTTTATGCTTGATGCTAATGAAGCTATTACTTTATTTGCTTTAAATCATAAGATTCCCTTTATTTTCCGGATCCATGATCGACCAGAACCAAAGAAATTAGCGGAATTTAGTAAATTAATTAACCGCATTCCTTATAACTCTCACCTTGATTTGGAACACTTTACTTCTCCGGATTTAGTAAAGTGATTGCAAAGTAATGAACACCATCAAAAGATTGAAATTGCCCGCAAGTTATTATTGCAATCAATGTCAAAAGCTATTTACAGTGAACAATTAGCAGATCACTTTGGAATTGCAAGTAAGAACTATACGCACTTCACTTCACCAATTCGAAGATTCCCTGATACGTTAGTAAGTGAATTATTACACATGTTTATTTTTGAACCTGATGAATATACTGATGATGAAAGAGATCGCATTAAAATCAAGATTGTTGACTATGCTAAACGTGCGAGTGATTTAGAACGATTAGCAACTGACCTTGGTTTTGATGTGAACGAAATGAAGTTTGCTGAATACATGACCCAATTTCTTAGCAAGCACTATATTGGTACGATTACTTCCGTTAATAAATTTGGCACTTTTGTCCAATTAGATAACACCATTGAAGGCTTAATTCACATTAGCAACATGGCAAATGACTTTTACAACTATGATGAAGAAACTTCCACTTTAATTGGTCGCAATACTCGCACCGAATTACACGTTGGTGATAAAGTCGAAGTTGAAGTAATTGGAGCTGACAAACACACCAAAAAGATTGACTTCAAATTAATTGCCAAATTACCAGACGAAGAATAATGAAAATATTTTGTGTTAACCGGAAAGCAAATGCCTTATATTCAATTGTTGAAACTTTTGAAGCAGGTATTGTCTTAACTGGTTACGAAGTAAAATCAATTGTCAACAATAACGTTAATATTGCGGATGCTTTTGTGATTGCAAAGGGACAAGAACTTTATGTCATTAACATGAACATTGCTCAATATGCTCACGCCAATAATGTTAAAGTTGATCAATTACGAACAAGAAAATTATTGTTGCATAAATGGCAAATTCAACAAATTCAATTTAAAGCTAAGAAAGACCGTTTAGCAATCATTGTTCTTAAAGTCTATGCCATTAAAAATAAGATTAAATTGGAAATTGCTTTAGCAAAAAGCAAGAAGATTTATGACCGTAGGGAAGACATTAAGAAACGTGATTTGCAACGGGAAATGCAACGAAAGTATAAATATAAATAATGAACATCTTTCAATTAATACCAAAACTTTATTTTAATGATCATTCCATTAATAATTTAACACATGAATTAAAATCCCAAGATTTTAATCATGTTTTTTTAGTCTGTTCAAACGCTGGGTTTAACTCCCAAGCCTTTACTGATACCATCCAAATTCTAAAACAATTAAAAGCTGATTACTTTGTTTACCAACTAAGCAATAACTATGTAAGTGCAGAGGAAATTTATGAAGCTAGCATTTTATTCAAAAATAAGAAAGCAAATTTAATTATTGTCATTGGTTCAAATGTTGCCATTGACTTTGCCAAAGTACTATCAATTTATACTCCTAATAAATCAATTCACCACTCGGTGTGACACTTTATGCAAGACCCAGGAGTCATTCACTTCACTGCTTATCCCATTGTAGCAATTCCCATTAATTTTGCAATTGGTAGTTGCAGTAATGGACTTAGCATTGTTTACAATGATGAAATGAAAATTGCCCAAGGAGTAATTTCCTATACGTCAACACCTAAAGTAGTTATTTTTGATGTTAACTATTTAAAAACTATTCCGGAAGTGCAACTAAAGCAATACTTGCTTTATTGCATTCTTGATACGATTAATTGCATTCTTAATGACTATGATAATAAAAACTTGTGAACAATTAATTATAACTATGCTAACTTGTTAAGTGTCATGCGAGCAACCATTACGTTAATGCATGACATTAACAACCAAGAATCATGAGATATCTTAATGTTGCAAGCATATTTTAATGGGGGTAATTTAAATAAGTTTTCTTTAAAATATCCCTATGACTTATTAAGTTTATTTTTAGGGATGAATCCATACTTACATGCTGATTATGTAAGTTTAATAAATACTTTATTTTTTGTTTATTGCAAACACAAAATAAATTTAGATCCACAGTTTAAAGAAAACTTTCGCACTTTAATGGTTAAATTATTTAATAAGGACACTTACGAAATAACCATCTTGCAACAATATTTAAATCAAATTGTTGGTGATCTTAATCTAAGCATTAAAATTGAAGATGAAAAGATTGCTAACAAAATGATTGAACAAGGCATTGTTCAATACCAAAAGAATTATTTAGACGTGATTGACACGAATAAACAATCCTATAATGATGAATTAAACAAAACAACAGTCTTATTTACAAAGATTGTTTATGAATTTATTTAGTTATGGCAGAATTTCAAATTATTCCAACGTATTTGTTAGGAGACGCAATTGCTGATAATTTAATTCAACAATTAAGACTTCATAAGATTAAAAGAGTTTATATCTTTGAACAAAATGTTGACAAGAATAGTAGTTTACTAAAAGATATCAAAAAAGATCTTGATTTTTTTAAGTTAAAATTTCATGAAGAAACAATTAACTTTGAAATTATTGATGAAGATATTTTTAATCACTTATTGCAATGCTTAAAAATTGGTTTACCAGAAGCATTAATTGTTATTGGGTCAGAAACCGCCATTAACGTAGCTAAATTGATTAATTTCTTGCTAAATAACCGCAAAATTAATAATTTAACTGACTTTATTCAAAACACTAATTGCGATGTTAAGTTTCCCTTAAAGATTTTTTGCATCCTAAATGATTTTACAACGGGAAGTGAAAACAATTTCCCTGGAATCTTAAAAGTTAAATATAACAATAAAATTACCCAATATGCATTTAATGCCAATAGCATGCCAAGCGTCATTTATGCAAATGTGGAACTATTTAAACATTTAAGCAAACAAGATGTTAATCTTAATTTATTTGCCATTCTCATTCGTTTAATTGAACAATTTTGTGCTAAAAATCTTAATGAATGAATTAAGAATTACATCATGGGAAATGTCCAAACAGCCATTGATCTAATTGAAAATAACACTCTTGATGATGACACCAAATTAAAGAACTTAATTTGAACTAACTTAATTGCTAATAGTGGAATTAATAATATTCTAGCTTATGGCGACTGATGATTGCACATCCTTGCTTACGAAATAAGCGATGTGCTTGGTATTAAATTAGCAACTGCTTTATTAATTACTTACGAAAAGTATTTAAATGTGCGCATTCAAAATGATCAATGGTTTGCAAAAGTCATTGCTGATTTAAATGAACAAATTTATGGTTCAAAAGATTGCGATGAATTTATTAACCATTTAAACCAAATGGTTGAACTGCTTTCTTTAACAGAATTAAAAACCAAAAATCAAACATTATTGGGTGATAAAAAAATATGTGACCAAATTTGTGAAAATGTGGCACATAAATTAGTTGGAAATAAGCAAAGTGAAGAACAAGAACGCATGCAAGCATTTTTGCATGAAATTCTTTCTTAACGAGTTACATATTTACTAATCAATAACCAAAAGAATCATTTCGTTAAATGTCTGATTCCTCATGGTAATCAAGATAAAATAATCTTCCCGGGGATTTTTATCTTGATTTTTTTATCTTCTAAATAATTGATAAATTGAGAATAATAAGCAATATAAAAAATTGCAATTAATTTTGCATTAATCTTAATTAATGTTTCAATAGTTTGCAATCATTGAGCACTGTATTGAACATCTCACTTCCGACTGACTAAATTACCTTCCCGGTTATTTCTTCATCATCCTAATGCTTTATTAACGTAAGCCACGCAGTGAGCATAATTAATTGCGTAATTAAATAAAACCGCGTCTTGGTAATTAATATCCTCAACTAAAGCGGGTAATAAGTAAAATAATTGCGTTTTATAAAATTTACACAAACTTGAAGCTCACGGAGTGCGGGCTTTTTCAATATTCTTTCTTTTTTGGTAAATTTTACTGTCTTTACTAAAGATTACTTTTTCATATCGTAAAGAATCAATGATTTTGCCATTATTTTTATATTTCATGGTCCACGCATAAAAATCAGTAATGATGACGTCAACATCGGATGCCAAATATTCACTAAGGTTGTCAAAGCAATTAAATACTAAACGGTCATCAGCATTTAAGATAGTCACATATTCACCATGAATTAACTTATTTTTCACTAAATAGTTAACTACGCCCCCTAATTCATGGTGGGGCATTGTGAAGTATTTAATATTAGGATATCTTTTTAAATAACCATAAACCCACGTTTGTAAATCATCAGTACTTCCATCATCAACCAGCAAAATTTCAATCTTATTAAAGTCATATGTTTGGTATAATATGGAGTCTAAAGCACTGTTGATAAATCTAGTTACATTGTACGCCGGAATAATAATACTAAAATCATAGTCGTAAGTCATATATAATATATTTTATTATTAACTATGCCTGCTTAGCTTTATTTCGGCTAGAGCGATTGATCCGTAATCAATAGGTAAACAGTTCGACTCTGTTAGCAGGCACCATAATTAATAAAAAATAGTAAGCATTTCGCTTACTATTTTTATTTATCAATTTCACCAAAAT
>JAGBOP010000032.1 GCA_017633835.1 bacterium | reverse complement strand
TTTAAGTCCGAATATTAATTGAAACAATGTGCAATCATACATTACGAAAAACCAAATTGATTATTATGCCTTTAATAATAATGTTGCAAATTATTTTGATGCAACCAATGGTTTAAAGTATTGCAGTATTAGTTTAAATAACGAATTAGTCATTAACCCAATTACGGTCAAAGACAACAATATAAGTTGGTTTTATAATTACATTTATTTAAATAGCAAAAGCAATAGTTAATTATGCAAGTTAAATGATGAACTAAATTTACTAATTGATATAAGAAATTAAGCACGAAAAAGAAAATAATCTTTTATTTGTGGATCATCATCCCCTTATTTGTGGTGTTATTAGTGGCATGCTTATGTGGCACAAGTGTCACTTCGTACAAAAAAGAATTTAGTGCTACTAATAACCAAGTCACCACCATTAGTGCAAACTTTGACCAAGTTTTTACTTTTAATAAAAAAACTGATGATTATTCTTTAAATAATAATGGGATTGCTACTTTATTAGCTGCAGTTGCTAATAAAAAAGCATATCCCAGTGGACAAGATGCAAATGTTTGATTACCATATTTAAAAAATAATGATTACATGCTTTATTTAAATGCAAGTGATCCATACAGCATTGGTTATAACCAAGCATATATCCAACTCATTAATTTACTACCCCAAGCAAAAGTTGCTACTAATGAATTAGGGCAATATGATGCTAATTATGTAGCTGAATCAACCAAGAATAAGTACTTTAATGGTAATAGCAACGAAGGCTTGCCAAGTATTTATAATGATGCTTATTTAAGTTTAAACCAAACCATTTTTACTAATAATGGTCCAGGCTGAACTTATACCTTAGTGTTAACGCAATTGCAATTATTAAGACACCAATATCCTGATGTTGATATTACTTTAACAAATGTTCCAATTAATTCAAATAATAACTAAATAAAATGCAAGGAAAAACCTTGCATTTTTTTGTTTTACTACCACTTAAAGAAAATAAAAATAGGAAGTTGATTTTTTTACTTCCTATTTAATTTAAGAATTTAGTTGTTTAATTGATTTAAAGTTGCAAGCATATTTTTTAATTGATCAATGCTTTGGTTAACAAAGTTAAGCATTGCTTTTGTTCCAAATAAACAACTGTTTTGTTCTAAGGTGCTTTTTAGGTTTTGAAAATAAGGTAAATTCAAAATGGTAAGATAGATAAAGAAGGAGGGGTATTATTGCTATAATAAATACTTTGATTTTCGTTTAAGTAATTAAAGATAATGCAACTGATTCCATCCGAACTAACTGCACAGCACATTCCGGTTAGATTAATAATTAAAGTTGGAATAAAAATGGCATAATTTAACCCTAAAAATGCAATGATTGCAGTAATTAACCCAACAATTAATCCAACCGCACCTAATGCATTTTTTTGGGTGATTAAATAATCGATAAAGGAATTAACATGGACATTAGTATTTTTAATGATTTGTACAAATTGGTTAGAAAGTTCTTGGTTGTTATTAACGGTTAAAAAACTAGGTTTAGTTTGTTTTTGGTTAAAATAATCACCAACTTTTTTTAATTCTTTTTTTACTAATTCATGTTGTTCATTAGTTAAACAAAACCCAATTATTGATTGTACGTAATTCTTATCATTACATTGGTAAATTGTCCTATTAAGAACATTAAGAAAAGATTTGCTTGTTTCATCAAGTTTTCATTCTTTAATTTTTTCAGTTGCTAATTCAATTGAATTTAATGAGGAATTAGATAATTGGGAAGTAGTTACATTTACTGTTTTTATAACGGTATGAAAATGATAATTGCTAGTTGCTAATCCGAAAAGAGCAGCAACAAAAGTAATCACTCCACATAAAAATAAAGTGTAATTTTTTCATCTTTTTCCAACTGGTTTATTTGGATTATCTTTTTTTAATCACGAGAACTTCTTCATCCTAATTATTATTTAATTGATTAATTTGATTTTCAATTTGGTTATAGATATCTTGTAGTTGACTAATTGAATTATCAATTTTATTGATAGCACTATTTACCCCAACGATTCACACATCAGATGCTAAGTCATCTTTTTGCACTTGGATAATATTAATAGTTTGTTTGAATATCATCAAGAACTTTACTTAAAGATCAAAAGAAGAATTAGAAGTATGTATTTCATTAGCAGTTATTAACAAGCAATAATTTTTATTACATTAATGAGTGTTAATTTTCTCAATTTCTTTGGAATGATTTTAAAAACAATTTTAATTTGCATTTAAATCAAGTTTATTTGCAAATTCATTAACAATTTTGGCTGGTTCATGAAGTTCTTTTTTATTATTAGTAGTTTTATCAAAAGTATAAACATATGTATAACTGCCATTACAAGAATAAGCAACTGAACCAACTGTGCTTCCTAAAATACATAATCCTAACACACCGACTATAAAGCGAGTTCACTTACCAAAAAATGGTTGCTTATTTTTTAAACTTTTCTTTTCCTTTTCCATTGTTATTTCACCTTATATTGATTAAATTATAAATATCCAATGAAAAATGTGCCAATAAAAATAGAAGCATTTTTTGCTTCTATTTCTTGTTATTGTTAGTTAAATTTACCTTTTTTGATGGTAAATACTTTTTTATTTTTATAGTAACATAAGAAAATAAAACCATTAATAATGATTACTACAGTAATTACCACTACCATTGCTAAGATATTAGCAGCAACATGAGCTTGAGCTCATAAACTTGGACTAGCTGATAATAAGATGGTAATGAATGCTCCACTAATAATACCAGCTGACAAGTTGTAGAAGTGCATTGGGTATTTCTTTAATAAGAATGAGACTAATAAAACATTAAGAATAACTCCAGCTAAACAGCAAAGTACAGTAATGACAATTGGCACAATATTTAATAATGGGTGATCATGAATAATGGTATAAGTGTATGAATAAAAGTTAAACAAAAGCATAATGAAGGACGAAGAAATTCCGGGAATAAACAATAAGAATCCTGATACTAATGCAACATATACTAATTTTCCATATAATGCTTTTGGTAAATGCGTATATCCAGCACTTGAGAGCATAAACCCTTTAAAAGTATGACCAGCAATAGTAGTAGTTAAACTACAGTGAATATAAACACCTAAACCAATAATTACTCCAAAGCCAATTAAAAACAAAATTGGTAATAAGAAATATTTTGGTTTTAAATATTGCTTAAAAGTGGCACAAAACAAAATATCTTTGTGAAAATAATAAAAAATTGGTAATGAGAATAAGCTAATGGCTGCAAAAGCAATAAATAAAATTAATTGGCCATTAAATGGAACATTGGTGAACGTGGCAGTATGCACGTCAAATCCTTGGGTAGATATTCACGTAACGAAGCGAGCAAATACAAGAGCCCCAATTAACCAAAAAATTCCAAACGGAAATAATCACACAAACGCTCGCATGGCTCGACGGAATTTATTAAATCCCACTAACATCCGAGCATGCAACATGAATTTGCGATAAAAACCAAAAATTGCTAACGTGGTACTACCACTATAACCCGGAATGCCATCGCTCACCCCCATTAAAAACCCAAATAAGCACCTAATTAAAAATTTTTGTCACCGGTGTGGATCAAAGATTTGCTGGGTGCGAGTGCGATACAACTCCTTCCCGTTGATGGTCTGATCAAATATTTTCCCCGTTGGCATTGCTATTTTTTCCTTACCTTTGGGTTCATATTAACCGCTCGTAATTGCCCACAAGCAGCATTAATATCAGTACCAAATTCTTGCCTTAATGTACATTGAATACCTAGTTCAGTTAATTGTTTTTGAAATTGTTTTGCATGCGTGGAACGAAAATAATTAAACGGATTATTTAACACTGGATTATACGGAATTAAATTAACATACACCAATTTGTTTTTAAAGTTATTAGCAAGTTCAACTGCACTTTCATAACTATCATTTAAATTATCAATCAAAATGTATTCAAGTGTCACTCTGCGGTTAGTTAATCGCACTAGTTCATCAATTCCATTTAAAACATCTTCATATTTATAACGGCGAGCAATTGGCATCATTTGCATGCGTAAATTTTGGTTAGAAGCGTGCAAACTAATAGCAAGATTAACTTGCGGCATTTCTTTAGCAAACGCAATCATTTTTTCCATTAGGCCACAGCTAGAAATGGTAATCTTTCTACTACCTAAACCAATTCCATATGGATTATTAATAATCCGAATGGAATCTAATAAATTATCATAATTATCAAATGGTTCCCCAATGCCCATGATGACGATTCTGGTAATGCTATTGCCATTAAATTTACGTAAAAATTCATCACAAGTAACTAGTTGGAGCACAATTTCACTTGCACTTAGATTGCGTACTTTCTTTAATTGCCCACTGGCACAAAATGAACATCCCATGTTACATCCTACTTGCGTGGTTAAACAAGCACTATAACCATACTTATGGTGCATAATGACTGTTTCAATTAAATTCTTATCTTCTAATTCAAATAAGAATTTAAAAGTAGCGTGATTAGAAGCAATCAATTTATTTTTAACTACGAGTTTAGGAAAGTAAAATAAAGTGGCAAGCACTTTTTGGTTGTTCTTACTGATATCAGTCATTAAATTAAAGTCAGTAACATGATCTTTATATACTCATTTATATAATTGCTTACCAACAAATGGTTTCATGCCATTTGCGACCAAATATTCTTGCAGTTTTTCTAAAGGAAAGTTATAAAAACTTTGTTTAGCAACTGCATTAAGATTGGTAATTTCACTTGAATTGTTTTGTTGTTCTTGCATGCTAATAATTAATAATCTCTAATTAAATTTCTTAAGTATTTTATTTTATTACAAATTAAAAAATTGAATGAGTTAGTCTCATTCAATCTTTAATGATTATATTTATTTTAACAAAAAGAATTCGGCTTTACACTTTTCTAAAAAACTTTGTACGTCTAATTCATTATTTAATAGCAAGTATAAGTTATGAAAAATAATAGTGGGAACATTATATTTATTAAATAAATATTGGGCTACTTTACATGCATCAATTCCTTCTACTGTTTTAGTAAAATGTTCTTTGGTAGCAATCACAGTTTGGTATTTTACTAAATTTAAACCAAATGAATAGTTGCGACTTTTTTCACTGGAACAAGTAAGAAAGATATCCCCAATTCCACAGTATTGTTGCATGATTTCAAAATCATAACCTAATTCTTTTAATAAGGCTACGATTTCTTGAATGCCTTTGGTGACAAACGCCGAAATAACGTTAATCGAAATATTTAACCCGTGTAAAATTCCGACCACAATTGCTAATGGATTTTTTAATGACGATACTAATTCTCCGGCATGGACATGTACACACGGAATAGTTTTAAACCAACTGGTATCAAATAATCGGCAGATTTTTTTGGCATTTTCAATTTGGTGGCTTAAAACATTAAGGGCCGTAAAACGTTGGTTAATGACATCAATGGCAAAACCAGGCCCTAAAATGCATGAATAAGTAAGGATGTGCGTGTATCCAGCTGTTAAAATGAAGTTGCCAATAACATCGTGCTTATCAATAATAAAGCCTTTGGCAGCATTGATTAAATTGAAATCAAATTTGGTTTTTTCATTGATTTCATTTAATAAGCTTTCCACTGCATTACTAGGAGTTGCTAACAATAAATAATCAAACTTCTTAGTTTGCAAGATATCAAGGCTATTATAAATGGCATAATAAGCATACGGTAAAGTAAGATTGGGAAAGAATTTAGTATTTTTTTGGTGACTTAAATCATTTAGTTCATCCGCATTAATCCCATAGATACTTACTTCATTATTTTTATTTGTAAGTAATACTTGGCTTAATGCAGTAGCTCAAGCTCCACTACCTAATACTAAAATCTTATTCATGCGAAGTTAACTCCTTCTTCTTACTATCCTTATAGTAAACAAGGATTGGCACCAAGTTAAAGTTGAACGTGGTTTTAATTTGGTTTTCCACGTACCGCATGTAACTAAAATGTAAATATTTAACATCGTTCACGTTAATGACAAACGTTGGCATTCGGCCATTAACTTGTTCAATGCTTAACAATTCAACTCGGCCCCCTTTAAATAAAGGTGGTTCGTTAACCACTTGCATTTTGATTAATAATTGATCTAAATAGCGTTGGTCAATTTTTAGTTGCAATTGGTTATTTACATCGTTCATCATCTTTAATAATAACTTGATGTTAACATCATCATTAACACATGAAGTAAACAAAAATTGGGCATATGGTAAAAACTTAAATTCTTGCTTAAACCGATTTTCAATGTCTTTTCTAATTGCGTTGTTAAATCCTGGAATTAAGTCAATCTTATTTGCCACAATAATGCATGGCATGTTTGCTTCATAAATTAATTGAGCAACGTGTTTATCTTGTTCAGTTAGTGGTTTAGATGCATCAACAATCAAAATTGCAAATTGTGAACGCTTTAAAGCTAATTCGCTGCGTAACAAAGAAAACTTTTCTAATTCATCAAGTTTACCGCGTTGGCGTAAACCAGCAGTGTCAATAATGACGTATTGTTCATTATCATAAGTAAAAGTACTATCAACAGCATCTCTAGTGGTACCACTTACATCTGACACCACCATTTTGTTTTCATGCAAAATGCAATTAACTAAACTTGATTTCCCCACATTTGGTTTACCAAGCACACAAAAAACAAATTTATTATTTTTTGTTTCTGGTTCAATTACGTTTAACTTGGCAATTTGTTCAAAGATTTCGTAAATATTTAATCCGTGGTCAGCAGAAATATAAATTGGATCACTTAACCCTAATTTTCTTCAGTTAGCATTGTAAATGTGGTTGTTAATCGCATTTTCTGCTTTGTTAACTAACAGAATAATTGGTTTTTTTGTTTGTCGTAATTGCTTGACAATTAACATGTCATCATGATCAATTTGTCGTTGTTCATCGACTACATACAAAATGACATCAGCTTCTTGCATCGCAAATTGTACTTGCATGTTAATCAAGTGTTGTAATTCGACATCACTTGATAATTTATTGACACTATATCCACCCGTGTCAATAAGCACAAAGTCCTTATCTAACCAATGACACAAGGCATAATTACGATCCCGGGTTGTTCCAGCTACATCATAAACAATTGCTTTCTTTTGTCCTAACATCCGGTTAAATAAAGTTGATTTCCCAACGTTAGGTTTTCCAATAATTGCAACTTTTAACATCTTTTAGTGTTTAGGAGTTGGTTCCCCATCATGATTAACATTCTTCACGTGGTACTTACTTAATTCTTCATCAGTTAATTTGTTTGGAGCTTCTAACATTAAATCAAGACCTCAGGAGTTCTTTGGAAAAGCAATTACTTCTCTGATTGAATCAGCTTTTAATAGTAGCATTAATAACCGGTCTAATCCAAGGGCAATTCCTCCATGAGGTGGTACACCATAGTTAAATGCTTCTAGTAAGAAACCAAATTTAGCTTTAATTTCTTCTTCACTCATTCCTAAAGCTTGGAACAAACGGTGTTGCACAGCTTTATCATGAATCCGAATGCTACCACCCCCAACTTCAAAACCGTTTAAAACCAGGTCATAAGCATCAGCTTTTGCCATCTTTAAATTCTTTTCAAAAGAATTGATTCATTCTTTATTTGGACTTGTAAATGGGTGGTGAGCAGCTACATACCGATTTGCTTCTTCCCCTCATTCAAATAATGGGAAATCAACTACTCAGCAGAACTTTAATTCATCAGGATTAACTAAGTTAAAAGTACGTAATGCTTGGAACCGAACATTTCCCATTGCTTTCTTTGCAACTTCTCAACTATCATTAACCATTAAGATTAATCCATCTTCAAAGTTAAAGTCATCCATGACTTTTTCCATTAACTTTTGTTCCACTTTATTAGCAATAGCATTATTGTGCAATACCTTGCCATCCTTGATTTCAATTCAAACTAAACCTTTTGCCCCTTTATCAGTAGCTAGTTTAGTTAAAGCAACAATATCATTTGGTTTTGGGTGCACGTTATTAAACAAGCATGCTTCCAGGAAGGTGGTAGGTTCACTTGCTTTTAGTACTTTTACATTGGAGTGATTAAAATATTTGGTTAAATCAGTAATCTTATAATCAGCTCTTAAATCCGGTTTATCACTCCCATAGTCTCTTATTGCATCATCATAAGTAATCTTCACAAACGGAGTAGCGGGCAAGTTTACCATTTTGCCAAGAATTTCGTGAAACATGGTTTCAATTAAATTCAACACATCTTCTTGGCAAGTAAATGACATTTCCACGTCTAATTGGGTAAATTCAGGTTGGCGGTCTAAGCGCATGTCTTCATCCCTAAAACATTTAGCGATTTGGAAATAACGTTGCATACCTGCTAGCATTAATAATTGTTTATAAATTTGGGGGGATTGGTCTAAAGTATAAAAAGTATTAGCTTTCTTACGGTATGGAATAATAAATCCATTAGCTCCTTCCGGAGTAATCTTAGTAATGCATGGAGTTTCAATTTCAATAAAGTTACGTTCAATTAAATATTTGGTAATTGCAAAAATAAAGTCACTACGAAACTTTAACATGCGTTGCATGTTTGGTCTTCGCAAATCTAAATAGCGATACTGCAACCTAATATCTTCATTCGCATCAGTTACTTCGGCAATGATTAACGGACTTTC
Source organism: bacterium (assembly GCA_017633835.1). The sequence continues at coordinate 5,980 of JAGBOP010000032.1, read as the reverse complement.
CTTGGCAGGAATATTATCAATAATTAAGTCATCTAAAATTAATTCATAATTACCAGTTTTTAATTTTGGATTTTTATCCTTGCGTTCTTGTAATACTCCCGTTAATTCAACTACGGTTTCTTTTGGCAAGTGTAAAATTCGATCAAAATCTTTATTATCTTTATTAACTACTACTTGTAAGATATCATAGCGGTCAATAATATCCATGAAAATTAGGGAACCTAATTTTCGAACCTTTCTGATTCATCCTTTTACTAAAATCTTTTTGTTTAAATCATTATCATTAATTTCACTAATTAAGACACGTTCCATTTTTAATATATCTTCACTTTCTTGTTATGTATTCGTATTAATTTTATTTATTATTATGCTTAATTACATAAGCAAATAAAATTGATACTAGTTATTTTGTAACTATTTACCAATGAAAAGAAAGGATCAAAATTAATTTACAAGATGCCAGAATTACCAGAAGTTACTACTTTTATTGATAATTTAAATCAACACGTTCTCAATAAAAAAATTATTAATGTTGTCATTATTAGAGATAAAGTGATTAAAAATGCAACTGATGAAGAATTTAAGAAATTTTTTATTGGGGAAGAATTTACCATCATTAAACGTGATGGTAAATATTTAATCTTCTTTCTTACCCACGATAAACAAATGGTCATGCATTTACGCATGGAAGGAAAAATTATTTATGACCACCATGATGATCCATTACTCAATAAATCAGATTGAATCAATTGAATCTTTCCTAATAACGAAGAAATGCGTTATTACGATACGAGATTATTTGGAGCAATTAATATTTATACGAACAATGGGTATAAAAACGACCCTGGATTAAAAAAATTAGGGCCTGAACCATTTAGTAGTGAATTTACTTGACAATACTTAAAAGAAAAATTTGCCCACCATCCAAAAATCTATTTAAAGCAATTGCTCATGGATCAAAGCATTATTGCGGGAATTGGCAATATTTATGCTAGTGAAATTTGCTTTGCATGCAAATTAAGTCCATATTTGTTACCAAACCAATTAACTGATCAAGACTATAAGGAATTAGTTAAACAAACTAAAGTAATCTTAAGTGATGCAATTAAATACAAAGGCACTACAGTTTCATCATATGCATATGATAATAAGAACCATGCGGGTAATTACCAAAGCAAACTAAAAGTTTACGGAAGGCAAGGAAAACCATGTTATGTATGTGGAACCCCGATTGTTAAAACAGAAATTGATGGACGGGGTACATATTTTTGCCCACACTGTCAACATGTCATAATTCCAAAAGATGGTTCTAGTAAGCATTCTTCCTCCACAAAAGATAAGGATAACGATTAAAAAAGTAATATAATTTAGACGCTATTAATCCGTTAGGGATTATTTGCGTTTTAACATCTCATAATTAATCCAACTATATAACTAATAAACAATATTATAAGGAAAAGAAAGGACGTGGCAATTATGAATAAAATTGATGAAAATACTACTTATAAAATCATGTTCAATGATACATCATGCAATAACATTGCAAGTTTATCCCATTTGTATATGCCAATTTTAGGAAAAGATGCATTGTTGTTTTATCAATGATTACATACTGAATACATGATGGGAATGACCAGTAGTGAAAGTTTTAGTCAAACTCATCAACGGATTTTGCATTATTTACAAGTTAATTTAGATCAATTTGAACAAATCAAAAGTAAACTTGAACAATATGAATTAATTAGTTCCTACTTCGATGAAGTTAACCATGAAGTAATTTACTGCATTAACCAACCATTAAGTACTAAAGACTTTTTAGCCAATGAACTTTATGTGCAAACATTAAGAAATACGATTGGTCAAGAAGAACTAGAAAAAACATTATTGTTCTTAAGTCCAATTGATTTAAATGGAGTTTATACCAACATCTCTGATACAAACCAAGCAATTGATAACAATAACTTTGAATTTAATGCTCCGCAATATCAATTTGACTTTAACCAATTATTTTGTGATTTATTAGGCAACAATGTTATTCTTGATTTAAGTCAAGATGAACATGTTTGCATTGAAGCGTTCTTTCAAACCCATCAATATTCTTACCTTGATATTTTGAATGCAATTAAAACTTCCTTACAACGCAAAAAGAATAAAAAATCTGAATACTGCTTAAACTTGATTAACTTCCAAAATAAAATGAAGGATTTAAGTTTAAGTCATAGCATGACTAATATCAGTCAAGTAATGGAAGCTAAAGAAGAATCCATTAATCCTAATCTTCGTAACGAATTAGTACTACGGGACAATACTTTATTTACTAATAACGAATTTGACCAAGCAAAGCAAGACCAAATTCTTGCTTGATATAATCAATATACATTTAACCAATTCTTCCAAATTGTTGCTAAAGATGTTCCTTCCAGCATTCTTGAAAAGAACGTAAATAGTATTGCTACTAAATATGAATTAAGCAATGGGATTATTAATATGGTTGCTGATTTCACCATGTTTGAAATTGGTAAATTAAATATTAACTATTTCAAAAAAGTGTGTGCTACCATTAATAACTTAAATTTAAATAGTGAACTAAAAGTACTAGATCATTTACGAAAGTTTAAAAAACACAGCATGAGTGTGAAACGCAAGAATGACTTTAAGTTAAATGAACAATTGCAATTTAACTTAAATGATGACAAAAAAGATGCAAATGCTGATGATCCATTTGCAGCATTAAATGAATAATTATCAAGATAAATAAAAATAAATACTAACTAGTGATTGCTAGTTAGTTTTTATTTAATTATTTACTATCTTAATCAATTATTATGCATCAAAAATTAAATTGTATTAAATATCAAAAAGTTAAAGGTGGTGAAACAAATCAAAGTGATAATATAAATGAAATTAATTTTAATTAAACATTAGCATGTGATTTTGCTAAGTTTGTTATTCAATTAAAACTGAACAATTAAAACAAATCAATTGATTGCCAAACAATTATACAATGAGCATTCCTATAAAATCAATTTAAAAAAACAATTCTAGAATTAGTTCTTGCAGGCAAAATTGAGGAAGTAATTTGTAAGTTGACGAACCTTAAGAAGAATATCCATTTGCTGTGCATCAAATTAATGGATTAATTAGATATCTTAATCACAACAAAGAAAGTATGATGACTTGACAAGACCCTAATTATTATGGAAGTTTCACTGAAACATATTGTCAACAATTAATTAAAAGTTATTTTAGAAAAACACCTTCCAAATCATCTAATAAATAAGCATATTTTGATTTCAGTTATCGAATTATTTTAATTATAAAAAAAGACAACACATTTAGTTGTCATTTCATATGTCTAAAGGACTAGCTTTTTAAAAACTTACAATTATGTGAGCCTTCTAATATTTTTACTAATTAATTAACAAATTATCAATAAAAATAGATTGCGTTTAAGCAATCTATTCCTAAATTTGTTATTGTTAAATTATATACTAGAGAATACTGCAATCATTATAATCAGACCAGCCAAAAGAAAAAAACCAATGCAAACAACGGTGGTCATGTAATATTTGCCAGGTCACATTAATAAACTGTTAACAATTCCTGGTCATTTTGCTTTTGCTTTATAGTCCCACTTCGGAAAAAATCCTCGTTTAGCAATGATTGATGGCATAAACTTCGTTTTGTTAGGTCTAATTCCTCCATCAGTAATTAAATCTGGTGGAAAATAATTTGCTTTTTCATAATCATTAGCATAAATGCTTTGATTTTTGGGTAAATTTTTTACTTGAGGATTATGATCATAACCTTTTTTAATCAAATATTGTTTAATTTCTTCTTTAATAAGAATGATATTGTCATTGTCATTATTATTAGAACTATTATTTGAATTGTTTAAATTATTATTTTTGTCCATAAACAAATCAGGCATTTGTGCCTTTATCACATACTAATACTAAAAAGAAAATAAATGAAGCTAATCATAAAGAACTAAAAATTGCTAATGGAATTCAACTTTTATTTAAATGGTAATATTTTTCCGTTGAACAAACCAAGACTGGTTCATATTTTCAATTCCCAACATATTTTTGAACATAATATATTGGACATTTTCTTCGCTTTTCTGGATGCAAATCTAAGTATCATAAACGAACACGAAAAGAAAGTAAATATATGGAAGAACATAAGAAACAAAATGACCACAAAAACATTAAAGTTTCTAAGCAAATTTTTCCAACCATATTTTAATCCTAAATTTTATTTAATTTTTAATATTTCTTGTTTCTTATTCTATCATTATTAATAATTAGCAACGAATAATTTCCTTAATTAACAAATAGGGATTTAATTGCTTCTTTATTAATAAAATTTCATCCTTACTTAATTTATCTTCAAATAAAATAAAAATGAAGATGAAAAAAACTGTTAAGAAACAAATAGATTCCATTAGTGAAAGTGTTAAACCATCGTACGATCTTGATGCTCTAGCACAAGAATTAGTAAAATATTTTCCCCATTTAAAACTTGCGTTAACCAAAAGCATGTTAAAAAATGATAATAATGTTATTTTGTTGCAAGGGTTAGTGCAAGAATATAAAAAGTGTGTATTAGAAAATATTTGTACACCAACCAAATACCACGAAATCCCTTATTTTGAAAAAAATGCTAATGGCAATTATGAACTTGTAATTAATTTAAAATTGTGTGATAAAACTAAAGCAATTTTAGATGCTATGAATTGAAAAAACAACTTCATCGTTGATGACTATCACCAAATCATTGTTAATAATTTATCATTAGCATTTAGTGCAATTTGCAAGAAACATGCTGATCAAGAACCATATTTAAAAACATTGAGTAAGATTATTCTTACTCATAAACATAATCCTGATGATAAATTATTTAACTTACTAGTAAGTAAGTTTAATGATGAAGACTATGCGTTATTATTTCATGAATATGGAATGCGCATGGCTAAGCAAGGAGATAAGATTGCTTTTATTAATTTAATTAACTTTTTTAATGCGTATAAAAATAAATATGGTGATGAACAAACTTATAATGAATATTTAAATGCTTTTGAACATGCTAACTTATTAATTATTGTTAACTTAGAAGCAAGTGGATATGATGTTAGTTGCTGAACTAACTTTTATACGTTATGCACTAACTTATTAAAAAACAATCAACACTTAATCTTAATTACTGCTACCTCATTGCAAAAAATATGCGAAGATCTTGCTAGTATTAAAAGTGATGCTTACCAAATCATTAATAAAACCATTGAGTTATTAAATTCATTCTTCCAACCATTACAAAATAAATCATCAACTAATAATTAATAAAATAAGTGATAAAAAAATAGTTGCGATTTAGACCGGGACATTAAAATTGGACAATAATTCTTTCAAAGAAAGGAAGGATTATTGTTTTTTATGTCCAAACAATTAAAACCAGTTCAATGAATAAAACTATTTAGATTGTATGAATCTTTAGGTACTCCAGCAGTTTGAATTGAGTATGCAAAATATAAGAAACTAACTAACTCTAGTAAGGCATGATTTATCATAAAATACAGAAAGTATTTAAATCATAATAAGGATATGAATGCATTAATTTCAATGAGTGGTAAATCACCTAAAAAAGGTACCAAATCAGGTCGTCCAAAAAGAATCAAACTAAACATGAAATTTGAAAGAAATTCATCAACCAAGTAGGAGATGATGAACTTGCAGATTTGTTAAGTGATTTAGTTGATAATGGGGATGAAGAGCTGATCAAAAAGATTAAAGAAATTTCTAAAAAAACTAAACTATCGTCCCGAGAAACTGCTACTATTTTGAACGTATCAAAATCAACAATTTGCAATCTTAGAAATAACAAAATTGCACCTAAGAAATCTCAATCAAGAAAAGAATGACTTCGCAAAGCAGTCTATGATCTATTCATAAAAAATGAATATCGTTGCGGTCGTAGGCCA
>JAGBOP010000031.1 GCA_017633835.1 bacterium | reverse complement strand
TTCCTTCTGCAACTTCAAATAATCTACGGAATTGACGATCAGTAATTCCATACATGTATTGTAAGCGTTGCTTTTCTCTTAATTGTTCACCATATCCGGTTAACTTAATCTTGTCAGCTCCGTGTACGCCAGGAGCAGTAGTTCTTTTCTTTCCCTTTAGGAATTCTTTATTGTCTCCTAACAAAGAAAGACCATAACGTCTACTACGTTTAAAAATACTACCAGTGTATTTCATTGGTTTTAATGTCCTTTTTGTTTTTTATATATAGAAATTTGCATAAGAAAAAATAATGAAGTTCAGGTTCAAGATTGATTCTTCAAAACAGTTCGGTTGTCAGCTAACTTAGTATGTATCCAATGTTAGACGTAAGAATCAATTACTTAAACTTAACTTTTTTACTGACTTATGCTACGTGTAATTTTAACATATAAATAAAAATCATTATTAGAAAGTTAATAAATAAGTTAATTTTGCTTCTTAAAAAGAAGCTAATTTACCATCTAATAATGATTTTTTAGTAAGGAAATATTAATTATTTTTTATCAGGATTTCAAGATACCATGCGTTTAACTAATTCTGGGTTTGAACGATAATCTTCCAGTTCACTGCGAGGTAATGTTAATTCATCAATTGCTTGCATGTCTTCGTTAGTTAATGTAAAATCAAACAAGTCAAAGTTTTGCTTAATTCTTTCTAAGTGCGTTGATTTTGGAATCACTACTACTCCGCGTTGAATGTTCCACTTTAATGCAACTTGAGCAGCAGTTTTATGATATTTATTACCTATTGCACTTAACACTGGATGGTTAAAGATGTTATGTCTTCCTTCATCCAATGGAGCTCATGCCATTGGAACAATTTGTTCTTGCTTCATAAATTGCACTAACTTAGTTTGGGAAAAGAAGGGATTTAATTCCACTTGGTTCACCATTGGTTTAGTGGAAGCTATAATGTTAAATTCAGTAAGTTTGCATTCATCAAAATTTGATACTCCAATGGCTTTAACAATTCCTTGCTTGTATGCTTCACAGCATGCTTTTCATGCTCCATAAATATCCCCAAATGGTTCATGTAACAAAATTAAATCAACGTAATCTAATCCTAAAAGCATTAAGCTACGATTAATTGACTTGTATGCTTTTTCATAGCCAAAATCTGTTAATCAAATTTTGGTAACAATAAATAAGTCTTTTCTGGCTACTAATTTATCGTTAATTGCTCTTGCAATTGCTTTTCCAACTGCTTGTTCATTTCCATATAAATAAGCAGTATCAATCATGCGATAACCAACTTTGATGGCATTGTATACTGCATCTTCACATTCTTGATGATCATTGATTTGGTAAACGCCAAAACCAATGATTGGCATTTCTACACCATTATATAACTTTAGTTTTTCCATAATTTGTAATTGTTTATCCTTATATTTTCTTAATTATTTTATTGTACCAACAATTAAAAAGATCTCAAAAAACATAGAATATTTTAAAATAAAAAAATAATTAAATTGTGTATTATACGTTATTTTTGACAAATAATAAATTTATTTTGTTTTTTTATGAAATTTTCTTCATTTAAAAAAGCGCTAAATCAACTTCAATTTACAAAAAATTTACTGAGCAATTATAAGCTCTATATATATAAGAAATATTATTAACTTACTTTTATTGAAAGGAGTAAAGTATGAAAAAACAAGTTAAAAAAGGTTTAATTATTTTTTCATCATTAGTTGGAATTGCTGCAATTGCTACTGCTGCAATTGTAACCCCAATTGAATTAACTCACAAGCAAGCAAATACTAGTAGCAATACTGTAGTTGCTAATACTGCAGCAACTAATCCAACCAGTTCTGGAGTGGTTGCAAGTAAAACAAAAACAAATATTAGCCCAAACTCCCTAACTACTAATAAGCAAGTCCAACAAGCATCAACTGCTCAACAAAATGTTCCTGTCACTACGAATCAAACTTCCCAAACTAGTGCAACGGTAAATAACATTTCCAATGCCTATTTAAGTCAACTTGATAGTTTTAGTGTTCAACCAAATTCATTTTCTTCAAGTCAAATAGACCAAATGAATAACATCATTGATAATACTGATTTCTTAAACAATGATGCAATTGGTTCTAGTTTCCTAGCAAACAGTAATGTGAATGCAACTAAGGCAAATGCAACCATGCGTTCATTAGCAAAAGATTTTGTTGCCAACATGCAAACAAATGGTTTGCAAAAAAACGCAGTGCAAACATTCTTAGCAAGTAAAAATGTTCCCGCTAGTTGAATTGCTAAAAATACGACCATTAACAATGTTAACATTCAAGCAAGTAGCAAATTAGTTACATTATTATCAGTGCTATATAACTTAGATCAAAATAATTCCAGCAATTTAATTCAAAACTTAAATGGTTTTATTAATGAAGAATTAGCAAGTTACTTTAGCATTTATGAACAAGATGGTTCGAAGTTATCCCCTACTTTTTTTACGGATGTAGTTAAAAGTGTGCAACTAGTTTCAATTGCTAATGATACTTATCAATTTAGCATTTGAACAAAGCCAAACATTACATTGCTAAATAACGAAAATAGCTTATATCACAATGGACAAGCAACTGGTACACAATTAACATTAGATGTTGCAGTTAACAAAGCTGCTGAAAGTGTTAACACCATTGCTTATAGTTTTAATAGCAATTTAAGTACTTTAATTGAAAAAGCCGAAGCAGAAGAAAACTATGGTTCCACTACTGGATTAAACAAGACCCAATTATTAGGTACTTTGATTAATCAAGCAATGTCCAGCAATCCTTCCCAATATTTAACAATTAGTGTAAATGGATACGCATTGCCTTCTTGAACTTACAGTTACTTCTTGACTGCTAGCAATGCAATTACTTTAAGTAATGTAAATGGAAATACTTACACGATGCAAGTAGCATTCCCTACTTCACTATCATTCTGAAAAGTGCAAGATGAAATGATTCATGCCGGTGATAATTTCAACTATGTGTTAATTGATTACACATTAAGCAATCCAAAAGATTTATCTACCATTAAACTAAATTTAGTGAATGATGAACAAGCATTAAAAGCTGAAATTAGTTTATATGCTGCACAATTAAGTTCTTTAAAACAAGCTAAGAATGATACAAACAATCAAGTAACTGCTTGCCAAGATGAAATTAACATTTGAAACACCCAACGTAACATTGCGTGAGATTATGCTACATATGTAAATGATAATCTTGAAAATAATGGGGTGCAATCAAGCACTGGTAAACAAGCTATGAGTGAATGATACGATTTAAACAATGCTTACTGAGGCATTTATAATCGTAGTGATGCTACTAACACTAATTTTACCAATGGACAATTTAGTGCCAACATCAATAGCAGTTCTTTAAACACCTTTAATGCTGATTTTAATACCATTCAAAATTACTACAATGTTGACATTGACCCAGCAGCAACCCAACTAGCATTAATCAATGATGCAAAAGAAGCTACTACCAAACTATCAACGCAAGAAAAAGACCTTGCCATTGCTTCTACTGTTGCGTCTGGCGTTAGTTTAGCACTAGCTGCTGCATATTGAGCAGGTACATTCTTCTTTGGTGTAACTACTGCTAGTGCAATTGCTGCAACTGCTGCTGCTGTTTCGTGTGTTGCTACAACTGCTACAATGTGAAAGCAATATGATAACACAGTATTGCTAAAAGGTGAAGTTGGTACTTCTTACCAAAAGACTTTAAGTAGCATTAAGAGCACTGAATATGACTTAGGTTTAAAGAATCTTCCGGGGGAACTAAAAACCACTTGAAGTGATTTTAAGACTTTGTTTAATAGTAAGATTGGTGATATCTTAACTGCTACTAAAGCAAGTGTTGGTGCTCAAACTGCTGTAGTAAGTGCATGTAGTTGAGCTGATGAAGCATTGCTTGCATTAAGTGCGTTAGATAGTGCATTATGTCTTGCTATATCTGTTGCTACGATTGCGGTTAATGCTGTTAACAGCAACTGATTAAATGCTATTTATAACGCTGTTAAAGGTAGCTTATAATTCCATCTAAACATTCATCATCATAATAAAAAACTGATCCAATTTAATGGACCAGTTTTTTTATTTACTTTAAATATTTAATTATTTAAATGGATATAGTTGCTTTAGTTCTTTATAAATGTTGGGAATGGAAAAAACCATTTCGTCATTGATGTGAAAGAAATAAGCACTTAACTTTTTACTAAACGTTAGTTTATATGCAACCAATAATTGCGATTTGTAAGTTTGCTTAGTGAATTGGTGGATTTTGGAATCGTAATACTTACCATCACCCACTAAAGGGTGATTAACGTGCGATAATTGAGCTCTAATTTGATGAAATCTACCAGTTAACAATTTAATATCAAGCATGCTGATATTATCAACTGGATAATAAGCAATTACTTTATATTTCAATAAAGCAATTTTATCGCTTTCATCATTCTTTTTATCACTCACAATTGCCTTGTTAAAAGTTTCATCTTTATGCATGAAATTTTTTAACAACCCTTGTTTTTCACTAAACTTGCCGTAGCAAAAGCAATAATAGTCTTTGCTTACTTGTCGGTCACTAATCGCTTCGTTCATCTTCTTTAATGACCTAGCGTTTTTGCACGCAATTACTAACCCTTGCGTATTGCGATCTAACCGGTTACATAATGCCGGAGCAAAACTATTTTCTTGATTTGGATCATATTCATGTTTTAAATACAAATACTTTTTGATTTGGTTAATTAAAACATTGATGTCAGCTTTGCTAGCAGTATGTGATAATAATCCGATTGGTTTATTGACAATTAACAAATCTTCGTTTTCATAAATAACTTGTAAATTCTTACAATCAGCTTGTAAGAACAATTCATCAGGTTGATACTTGGCAAAAATTTGTTCTTTAGCGTTGTTTAGTAAATCTTCATTTAAATAAATAACAATTTCGTCATTAGGTTGCAACCGATAACTAGGTACTTGCTTTTTATCATTGACTTTAATTTTTTTGGTTCTTAATCACTTATAAATTAAAGTTTTTAGTAAATTCGGATAACACTTTGCAATGAAATTATCTAAGCGTTTATTTTCATCATTTGGTTGCACATGTAATGTAATCATGAATAATTATTGATTATTTTGTTCGTTTTTTTCTTTAGTTTCTTTTTTATTGTTTGATTTGTTTTCAGTTTGAGCTTTTCGCAAGTGGTTGTTATTGCGACTGTCAGAACGATTAGCGTTGTGATTCTTTTCGTTTTGCATTTTCCGCATTGCTTTATTGCGACTAAAAGATCGTTCTTGCTTGTACAATTCTCGGTTGGTTAATGATCTAGTTGGTTCTTTTTTAACTTCTTCACCATTAGCACTTTCCTTATTAGCAGAATTGTTTTGGTTATTCTTATTGATGTAACGAGGTGGTTTAGCATGGTGCACTTTATCCTTATTACCACGTTTGTAGTAATCAGGGTGCACATGTTTTACTTCGTCAATGTGCTTTTCGTCATCATAATCTTTTTCGTGATGGTGAAATCCTAAATTTTTATTTGGTTTTTCGCGTTCTTCTTTACTCATATCTTACCTTTCTGCATAATGAAATATAAAATTCAATATGACTTTTGTAAATAAAATAAGTTTGTTATCATAAAATAACAAGAATTATTTTAATATAAAAGAACTTAATATATATTATAAGATAGGATGAAAAAAACAAAATTTAAGAAATTCGGCACGCATTTTATTGACTATACAACATTAATCATCAGCAAAGTGAACAATGGATTGTGACTTGGCTTAATTGCTCTTGGGTGCACCATTGCTTATTTTGCAGTTTTATCGTTGTATGTTATTCATAGCAAAGAATACCCAGGA
>JAGBOP010000030.1 GCA_017633835.1 bacterium | reverse complement strand
TTGCTAATTACATTGATTATTACAATAATGTTCGAATTCAAGAAAAATTGAACTGAATGAGTCCAGTTCAATTTAGAAATCAATTATAATAAAAAAACACGAAATTTGAATTTTTGTCCAAATTTCATGTCCCAGTTTAATTAACGTGCAACTATTTTTATTTGTAATTACTAGAAGATTAAACTATCTTTGACCACTTTAATTTCTTTGGCTGGGTCTTGTTTCATCCGCTTCTTTAATTTAATCCGATTTTTAATGCTAGACACACTAAATTCCCCAAAGGCAATAAAGAATAGTAATAAACCAGCTAACATTAGCGGAAAACTAAATGCATCTAAATTCATAAATGGATTTTGTTCTCAGTTGGATAATAGCATGGTAAAGCATGCACCAAATACCACTACAAAAGTAATAATGGCAAAACTACCAAACACAATTAATCAAATTGGCATTACTTCTTTACTAATCGCACTATTAGAAGCACTAAAGATGTAATAAGTAGAATAAGTAATTCCAAAGACACCAAAGTAAATCATACTGTGAGCATTAAATTTTAATTGCTTACTTAGTAATAATTCAAATTGGTTTGGTTCATTAATTTGGCTAGTGGTTCGCATGTTAATAAATGCATTTACCACGTGTGGATTACAACTGGCATAATATTCATAACTTTGTAATCAAGTAAAGAATTTTTGCGGATTATTTAAGATTCACGCATTTAATGATACGGGATTATTCTTAAATCAATTAAACCACGAAAAAAATTCAGGATGAGCATTGGGGTTTTGCATTAATTCATTAAAGTATTGCAACAAAATGGCTTTAGTATTTCCCTTATCAGTATAGAAGTTGGATGGTAAATCAGGAAATTGCGTTGGCGGTAATTTATAACTAACAATGGTTGGCATCCCTTGGGGAAATTGGGGAATTTGTAATGGAGGAATATAAGCATCATTTTGAGCATATAAGGTTGCTAATGGCACTGTAGCTACACTGCAAATATAAGTAAATAAGCATGCTACTAAAATGTTAATAATTGTTAAAACCCAAAATGTAGTTGTTTGCGATGACTTGTTATCAATTGGATAATAATAGTAATAATACTTTAACATGTCCGCAAACCCAATGCCAAGAAAGGCAATGATGTACATGTAGTTTAATAAGAAAATAATGGCAAGGTTATATGCCATGGGAATAATATCATTACTTACTTGGTTAAATACCGTAAAGGAAATAATTAATAACGCAATGCCTCGAAAGACATTAATACAAATACCAGTCACTCCTTCTTGAATTAAACCTTTAATATGACGAATGCGATAAAAGAAACTATCAAGTTTAAACGTGAACTGGATGGGAATATAAATAAAGATAAATCCGCACATTAAACTCAAAGTAACAATGCAACTAATTAGTAAACTAATCCCTGCTCCAATTCCCCCTAAGTGAGCTACTAAACAAAATAAATAAATTAAGATGTAAGTAAGCCCGTAGAAAAAAGTAAGAAAGAACACAGAGACATTTCTTTTTTTCGTGTAAATATAAAGCAATAAGATGTCAAATAAGCAAAGTAAAAAAACGTATGGTGCACTGCAATATACATAGTCCATGCCTTGTTTAAAGGCAATAAAGGTATTTGGTAAATATGTTGAATAATACATGTAAATGTATGAAGCAACAATGTACACAATTACCAAGAAACACGCAATAATAAACGTGTAAGCAATTGAATTGGACAAACTATAACTATAGCGTTTCTTTTCATCAAGCACTTTATAAGGAAGAAAATATTTCTCATACAAAAAGTTAACACTTAAGGTAAATGTGATTCCTAATTGGCAAAATGCTACGGTAAAGTAAGCAGTTCGGCCAACTCCTAAAATGCATTGCAAACCAATTTGGGGAACATAAGACATGATAATGCAAAGAATGATGGGAAACATTTCATTGAAAAATGCTGCAATAATAAAGAAAGGAGCATTCTTTAAGGCAGAAAAAATCAAAATCGTGTTGAACCGAATCTTAGCAAATTGTTCTTCACGTTTTGATTTTACTTTGCGTGCTTGAACCATTTTTAATCTTCAAGCAGTAATATTTTTCATTATTTTTAACGCTTAAATTTCGTCGTTAGTTTTTAAGCGAACGATAGCAGCAATTGCGTTTAATCCCGTGTGGGCTTTAATCACACCTGGAAAAACACTAAAAATAAATCGACAATCAGGAGCAAGGTTTAATTCATCGCGTAACCTGCGTTCAAAGTTTAATTTATTGAAATAAAGATCGTGTGTGGATGCTAATCCATCTTCAATAAAACATACCCGGTCAATCGGAGTATGATTCTTTTTAGTTAAATCATTAAAGAAATTAACCATGATGTCAATTTGCTTATCGTACGTTAAAGATTTATTTAGGAAGTTTAAAGTCTTATCCATCAAGATTGCTAGCTTAAGATTAAAAATCTTTGCTAGCGTACCAGGGAACTTTTTAATTCTTCCGCCCTTGATTAACGCATCAAGGTTATTAACAAAGAGAATTCCGACATACATGCGGTTATCAATTTCTTCATCAATCCGCTTTTGAACTTCATCAAAGTTGTCACCTTTGTCCGTAACTTTATATAAAGTTTTAATGCGTTCCATGACGATGTCTGCTAAATAACAAGCCGCATTTGAATGAACCATGACTACTCTGCGTTTACCAGCTTGTTTATTTAAGTCATCCACTCACATCTTCATGTCATCGTAATTACTACTTAAACCATTGGAAATTGGTGTATAGTAAATGGTTTCATAATCTTTAAGTAGTGCTTCGATTTTATCTTTGATGACTTGGGGGGTACAAAATGCAGTTTTAACTTGAACCCCATCACTTAACAATTGATTAATTTGTTCTTGGGAAATTTCTTCGTTTTCTTTTAGTTTGTAATCTTTGCCGTCTTTTTTGTAAATAATGTTACAAGGTACTACATAAATGTCTTTGTCTTTATCATCTTCTTGCCGACCCGAAGATGAATCAAATAGATAAGCTATTTTTTTCATTATATGTAGAGCCCTTAAACTAAATTAGACGAGTGAATCATTCAACAACGTAAGTTTCATTAATTTCTGGAGTTAATTCATTACGTTCTGGGAAGCGTAAATACATACCAGATTTGTCCTTCGCATTTACACTAACAAATGCTAATGGCTTTTGTTGGTTTGCATTTACTAATGGCATTTCCTTACTCTTTTCCTTTACACTAATTGTTGCCTTTAGGGGAACAATTACAGAAGGAATAGTGCACTTCTTATCATTTAGTTTAATGTGACCGTGGTTAACAAGTTGTCTTGCTGCTCTTCTTGTTGGAGCAAAGCCCATTCGGTATACAAGGTTGTCTAAGCGACTTTCAAGCACAATTAATAAGTTCATTGATAAGTTACCAGGCATTCCTTCTGCAACTTCAAATAATCTACGGAATTGACGATCAGTAATTCCATACATGTATTGTAAGCGTTGCTTTTCTCTTAATTGTTCACCATATCCGGTTAACTTAATCTTGTCAGCCCCGTGTACGCCAGGAGCAGTAGTTCTTTTCTTTCCCTTTAAGAATTCCTTATTGTCTCCTAATAAAGAAAGACCATAACGTCTACTACGTTTAAAAATACTACCAGTGTATTTCATTGGTTTTAATGTCCTTTTTGTTTTTTATATATATAAATTTGCATAAGAAAAAATAATGAAGTTCAG
>JAGBOP010000029.1 GCA_017633835.1 bacterium | reverse complement strand
TTTGTCGCAATTGGTTTTGAGGTAACAGTAATTGGATTTGAATTCATGTGCAAGTTACCGTCATTAATTTGTAAACGGTAAGTGCTATGATTTGCTCCATTTAATTGGTAATTATAATCAGGACTATTAGCACCAGTTCCAGTTACATTTTCTCATTTACCGGTGGAAGGATCATAATATTGTCATTGGTATTTTCAACCAGTGGTATTTCAGTGGTCAGTGTTAACTTTTATTCCCACTTTATCACCATAACTACCTTGATAGTAATTGGAGTTGTCACTGGGATTAGTGCTAGCAACTGGATTACCGTTAATGTAAGGAGTTAAGCTTAAACTAGAATTAGTAGTTAAACTTACGGGACTTGATGGTAATTGATAATTAGGATCTTTTGAATTAGTAATGACAACTTTATATTGTCCTTGTGCATCCTTTACATATTGACCAGGGGTTCCTTGGTTAATATTAAAACTGAATTGACCAGGAGTAGAAGCTGGGGAAGTACCAACTTCTTGTCATTGTTTGGTAACTGGATTTTGTTGGTATCAAGTGTAAGTTAAATTCTTACCACCATTTTGATCTAACCAATCCATGTCTTTCTTACTAATTCCTAAAGTAACAGTGCTACCATTGTACACTTCACCATTACTTGTCATACTTGAGCTAGGAGTTAAGTTTTCAACACTAATGGAAGTTTGGTTAGCAGTTACGTAATAAGAATTGGATGTTAAAGTACTACCATTCTTAAAAGTTAAAACTAAATAATAATACGAAGAATTAGTTACGTCAAATGAATAAGTAGCATTTTGACCATTAGCACCACTGATTGCAGTACCATTAGTTGTTGCACTGCTTGCATTGCTATATCATTGATAACTAGCAATCGTGTTATTGCCATAATTACTTTTAGCGTGATTAATTTGCAAAGTACAATTTGCCCCATAGTCATAATCATTTGTATTTGCCACACTGTCAATGGTTAGTATTTCAGTAACAGGATTAATAATGATGGTGTTAGATCCTAAACTATAGTTATTATTTTTAGTGTTAGTTGCATATAACCGATATTTAGTCGAACTAGTTGGAGTCATAAAAGTATAAGTAAGATTGGTTGCTCCAGCAATATCAAGTCAACTACCATTTTCATATTCTTGTCATTGGAAAGTTAAATCAGGATTTTTTAAATTAATACTGCTTAAAATACTGCTTGCATCTAAGGTAATGTTGGTGTTAGTATCAACGTTATATTCATTCGCTGCATTTTGGCTAATTCCCTTTGTATCCATTTGAATAACTAAATTAGCAGCATTGGCAAATTTATAACCAATGTTGAAAGTATCAATCATTGTAGATGGTAAAGCATTAACAAATTGTGATTGCATGTTATTTAAATTAGTAGCACGCAACGCTCGTTGGACCATATCACTTAACGCATAAGTATAATTGGAAGTAGTAATGGCAGTTGATTCATTAATTGTTGGTAATCAATTTAGTTGTAATAAGTTAGTAAAATCACTGTTTGATCAATTACCACTCATCTTCATATTTTCAAAATATGAAGCACTATTAACATTGAGGCTATTGTCATCGTTAGTTAGATTAAAAGCTCCGTAAGCATTTAAGCCAACTGCACTAATAACTGGAGTTAACTTTAAGTTATTGTAAGTATATGCATTAGTAAAAGTTAAAGTACCATTATCTTGCTTGCTAGTAATAGTAAATGTAACATTAAAGTTTAAAGTACAATTAAATTTACTAATGTCACTAGAATATTTAATGTTAGATAAATTATAGTTAAAATTGCTGACTGCTATATTAAAGTTACTATTAGCACTTAACGTACCAGTTAATTCATTAAGAGTATGGTTAAAGTTTTGGATAACTACCCAGCGAAAGATAGCAGCGCAACCAAAAACATTAATTAAAGTTGCTAAATGGGAAGTATAGTATGATAAAGCACTAGCAGTAGTTCATACTTTTCCCACCGGATTAGGAATTCCTTTTTGATTTAACGTAGTTAAATAAGCATTATCATTAAAGGTATGACTATTAATTTGGTTATAGTCATTAGTTGCAAGATTCGATTTTGCAACTTGTTTATTGGCAACTTTTGTTTTAGTTTGTTGATTATTATTAGAATTGTTATTGGTAGAACCTAAAGCAGGAGCAAGAATAATGCTTCCTACTCCAATTGCACTTAAACTACCAATGATGATTTTGTTTTTCTTTTTCATGTTTTAATCTCCACTTCCAAAGTTAAAAGATTTTATTATTAAATGTGTATTTAAACATTTTTCATTTTATTTTTATAATTAGTAAACATCAAAAAAAATTCAAATTTTGTAGAATGTAAACTTTATTATCTAAATCATATTTTTTTCTTTTTTTCTAAACATCGCAAATGGGACAAAAAAAATAAGGAAACCTGAAAATTTCCTTATTATCAATTTTTGGCAGGAGTAGTAGGAATCGAACCCACATAAGAAGTTTTGGAGACTTCTGTTCTACCATTCGAACTATACTCCTAATGATTAAATAATATTTTAACTTATTCCCTCATAAACCAGCGTTTTTTGCAAAAATTACGTTGTTTTATTCAATCGCTTAAAAAATGATTAAGAAGTAATTAAATGTTACTTAACTTAATCATTTTAAAAGTAAGTTTGGTTTTTAGCTTATCAATCGTATCCTTGTTATCTTTAAAAGCAAATGTATAAACATTTCCTTTATTATTTGCTCGTCCTGACCGCCCTGCTCGGTGAATATAGTACATGTCATTAATTGGTAAATCATAATTAATGACATCACTAACTCCTGCTAAATCAATACCTCTAGCAGCTAAATCAGTACATACCATCACGTGATATTTTAGCTTTTTTGCATTTAGTAGAATTTGCGTACGTTGATTCTTTTTAAGTTCACTATAAAATCCCACGCTATCAGCATAACCATGTTCAATTAAATATTTAGTAACTTGTTTAGCAGTTAGTGCATCTTTGACAAATACCAGTGCAAAAAAAGGTTTAATTAATTTTAATAATTCATTTAACGCTTGTAACTTTTGTTCATTACTATTAGTAAATGAAGTTGGTAATTCGACTAAATAATGCGTAATGTTGGCATTATTTCATACATCATTTGATAATGCTAAGAAATGCATGTTGGCAATATTATGCGTTAATTGCTTGCGTAAACTTTCATGTAACGTTGCACTTAACAAACAATATTGTAAACTAGGAATTTGGTGTAAATAATTTAATAAGGTTTCTAATTCCTTACTAAAGAATTCTTTTAGCATGTCTAATTCATCAAAAACTGCTAGTTGTAAATTTCTAACATTTAACAATCCTTTATGAATTAAGTTTAAAGCAAGTAACGGATTACTTAAAACAACTTTTGCTTTAATTTGATCATACATGTGTCGGTGTTTAAAAGTATTATTAATGGTTAAATTAGGATATAAGTCCTTAAATTGACTATACACATCACAAATTTGTTTAGCTAGTTCGTGCGAAGGCACAATGATTAACACTTGCATGTTAGGAATGATGTATTTCATATTAATTAAACTTGGTAAGACAAAACATAAGGTTTTACCGCTACCAGTGGGACTTATTAACATGCAATTTTGCTTCTTTAACATTTTTGGAATACTTAATTCCTGAATAGGAAGCATGGTAGTTAAATGTAACTTATTGCTTAAAAAATCACTTAAATTAGTTGGTAAATAATTATTAAATTTCATATCGTAAATTTTATATGATGGAACCATTAATAAAAAAAGATTATTAAGCATGTTTATATAGACATGCATTAATAATCAATTTATGATATGGTTTATCAGTAACAATAATAATTAAATAAAAAATAATAATGGCAATTGGTAACCTAATACATTGCAATAAGATTTGGCCAATGACATCACTTAAAAATAAGGTTTTACTAATATTAGGATTATTAATAAAGTGAAAGGCATATAAATAATTTACATCGGTAATAGGACCAAGGACAATGGCAAATAAAAAAATCATGCTACTAATTACGGTAATGGCACACAATCACATTTTTAAGTGATAAATTCCTTTTTGCTGGTGTTTTTTTAATTTCAAAAAAATATATAGTTCACTACCAACGACAAAGAAACTAAAAATCACCATCGTTGCAATTAATAAGTTATTAAGACCTTGGTTGTTATTAACACTAATTCCATTAAACTTAATGTGATTAGTTCAACATAAACTAATCAATGTTAAAGTACAAATGACAAAGATAAAAAAGATTAGTTGTTGCAAAATCACATCCCATTTAATCTTCTTGCTTTTTAAACTATAAGTGCAATAATAACTCACAATTGAAGCAAAGATGGCAATAATTGGTTCTTGAATGGCATACATTCAATACCAATAAGTAGCTCCTGTTTGCAATCACGAAATATTATTTGCCACAAAGCCAAACACTGCTCCCCAAATAGGACCAAAAAATCAGCCTGCTAAATAAGTAGGAATTCAGTCAAAACCAACTTGCAAATTAACTACTGGTAAATTAAAACCAATGTAAACCAGAATAATATGTAATGCAAAAAGAAAGGCTAAAAAAGCCATTAAAGTAAATGATTTATATAAATGAAGGGGGTAATAAGGAAAAAAGAACATTAATCATTTTAAATAAAAACGTGGTTGTTGGAAAACAATCACTTGATTTTTTGTTATTGTATCTGCGTTATTCACCAAAAAAATAGTTAATATAAATAATATATTTTTAACGTTAATTTTTAATTTTTTTTGCTTAATTTTATTAACGCTTATTTGTTATAAAATAAGTATAACAAAATTAGTTTAAGAAAGGATGTTGTTTTATGGAAAACGAACTAAGTTTAGAAGAAATTAGTTACCTTGTAAAAAAAGGACTTACCGAATTACTAGAACAAGCAAACTTAAAACCAGGTAGCACCTTGGTTTTAGGATGTAGTACGAGTGAAATTCGGGGTGTTCGCATTGGTAAAGGATCGGACCTTGATATTGGTAAAACCGTAGTAAGAACCATGCTTGAAGTACTAGATGCCAAAGGTATTTACTTAGCAGTCCAAGGATGTGAACACTTAAACCGGGCTTGCGTAGTTGAACGCGAAATTGCTGAAAAGAAGGGTTGAGAAATTGTTACTGTGTTCCCAGCTTTACATGCGGGAGGAGCATGCCAATGTGCCGCATTTATGATGTATAAAGACCCAGTAGAAGTTGAACACGTATTGTGTGACGCAGGAATGGATATTGGTGATACGTCCGTGGGAATGGATGTTAAATTTGTCCAAATTCCAGTTCGCACCAGTGTTAAAGAAATTGGAGGAGCCCACGTTACTTACTTACGTTCTAGACCAAAATTAATTGGGGGTGAACGTGCTCAATACAAGTTCGATAAAGATTTAATTGAAAAACAAGCTCAAGAAGCTAAAGAAAAACGAGCGTGCTAATTTAATTGATTAACTAATTAATAAAAAAAGACCAAAGGCAAAAACCTTTGATCTTTTTATTTATTCTGATTTAGAAATTACATGCCACCAAATTGACTGCGTGCTTCTTGGAAATAACGATTGTAAATGTCATTTAGGCGTTGGAAATCTTGTTTTGGTTTAAAGATTCAAGCAACAATTGCAATCGCAATACATAGACATAGAAGGATGACATAAATAATTGTGAAAGCATATAAAGAAGTAACAACTCCTAAATATCTTCCTCCGGCATATGCAGCGTAAGTTGCGTGTCACGCTCCTCAATAAGCAAACATGAACTTTGGAATGGTTGCACTAGCAAAATTAGCAATGAAGAAGATTAGAACCATGATACTTACAAATAGTAAGTAACCAATGTGCATTTTGTACTTATCATTAATGTTCCGACTTGGGCGTAATTGAATTCATGCTTCTCAACCAAACATCAAGATAAAGAAGATTGCAAAGAATCAGTCGGCTGCTTCAGCTGAAGACATTAATGTCCCAACTGCATACGTGGCGGTTGGATCAAAACCAATCGCATTACTGTAAATTGGTAATAAGTAATTGTATAATGCGGAATTAATTGGAATTGGTAAATTAACAACAGTTTGGTTTAAAGCAACTTGAATAATTACCACGCAAATTAACAATAAACACAAAATCCCAACGATAATCTTCCCAACTGGAATAATTTTTGGTTTCGTACGGTAAATGTAAATTTTACCAGAGAAAATTTCGCTATTCAACCGGTTGCTTGCCGCCATGGCAGCGGCTTGGTCTTCGGGTGAACCACCCATGTCCCCGGCATTATAGTTATAACCGAATAATCCCCCAAAGAAACTACTCATGCCTCCAAATGGTCCATTACCATAAGGATTTTCTTGGCGGGTATAATCGTAATTACCATCATCTGGATTCGAATGATTATTTGCATTCGCATCCCTAATGGCTGGTTCGGTGGTATTTGCCCCGGAATTATTGCTACTTTTTGCTGAACGATCAAAGTGAGCAGTGTGCACATTCTTTGATTGGTTAACGCTTTGACCTGCTCCTGATCTTGGAGTTAAATCCTTGTAATCTTTATGTAAGGTATTAGTGGAAAACACTTGCAAGTATTTAATGTCATCCATTAAAGTTGTTTCATCGATGTAATAATAGGAATCAACATGTAAATTACTAATCGCGTAGTAATTGGAAATAGTTTTTAAAAATCCTAGCGACTTGCGTTGGTTTTGGGGAATTTCGAGTTTATCTTCCAAAAATTCACAAATTTTGACTGCTCGCAACAATGGAAGGACAACATTTTGATTAGAAAGTTCTGGAACAATTTCCTTGGAATTAAGGATGTGTTCCAGTTCGTCTACTAAAAGATCATAAGCTGCTCGAAATGGATTATTTGCCATTTTTTACTTTCAATCCTTTCAATTTAAAATTAGTCATTTAAAAGCATTGGGCAAGTCTTGCACTTGCGAATGCTTATAATCATAATCTAATTTTAATAACGAGTTATTTATCTTTATTAATGTTAATAAATTATATATGCATTCCATGCCTTTAATTTTTTTTATTTTTCACCATTGGTTATAAAAAACTTGGGCAATACTATCAGGTTGATATTGACTTAATGCTTTATATTGAATTAATTCATAAAGATTATTTGCTAAGGTATTAATTAATCACAAATACTCTTTATCTTCATGACTTTGCAATGATCAAATATAAAACGCTTGATAATTTCTTAACAAAATTTGTTCACTTAAATTAAATAAATTATGGTCTTGTTCTTTGTAAATCAAGTGTTTTAAATCGTCCAAACTAACATTTACTTGCTCTTGCAAATAAACTAATTTACTTACTTCTTGGTTAAAGCGAATGTAATCATCAGGAAAAATAAAAGCAATTTCATCTATATCGTAGTGCTTTAACAAATAATCAAGTTTCAATTGTTTTAGTTTTGCTTGCAGTAAATCTTTCTTGTTATTGCTATAAAACTTGCTTATTTTAATGCATAAGTTAGCATAAGTATCTTGGACAAATTCACTTAAAGTTTTATAGTTAGTAGAATTAGTTTTCTTTTTAAATGCTTTTGCTTTTTCATCATTAGCAATGACACTAAAATAAAGCAAATTAGCATTTTCATACTTACTAACAAATGCTTGCAATAAATTAAATTCACTTGGTTTTAAATTAAAGTTTTCAATGAAGTAATTATTTTGGTTTTGACCAAAAATACTTAGTTGGTTTAAAACTAATAACAAATCATCAAAACTAACAAAGTCTATTTTTACTAATTCAACGTTGACCAAATTTTGCAAGTACGTAAAGTTTTCTAAATCGGATTTACCTAAACAAAAATGAATTTTATTAGTCATTACTCTTATTAATTACTGCTAATAAGGTATTCAAATTAGTTTTTTTGACTGCTGACACCGGAATTAATAAACTTGAATCAACATCCAAATATTGAGCAATAATTTGTTGATGGTTATCAAAATAACTTTTTGCTAACTTATCAGTTTTATTTAAAGCAATAATAAAAGGGTGTTTTGCTTCTTTTAATACTTGCACCATTTCTTGGTCTTTATTTGTAATGACATTAATGTCAACTACTAACACAATTAACGTCAAATTAATTCTGGTGCGTAAATAATGAGTAACATATTTATTAATTAATGCCGAATCTTGGGCATTAATTTTGCTATATCCATAGCCTGGTAAATCAATAATCCGGTATTTACCATT
This sequence comes from bacterium, assembly GCA_017633835.1. The sequence goes on along the minus strand of JAGBOP010000029.1, from coordinate 2,194 downwards.
GGTATCAAAGAAATTTATTAGTCTCGTCCGACCAGGAGTATTACTAGTTCTTACAATATCAGTGTTAAACATTGCGTTAATTAAACTAGATTTCCCAGTGTTACTACGCCCAATTAAAGCTACTTCTTTTCTGGTATCATTAAGCCAATCACTAGGCATTAATGCTGATTTTAAAAATTTTAAGGTCATTTATCCCAAATTATTGTTTAGGGTTCTTTACGCTGTTCATAATTTGGTTAACTTGGCGTTCAGTTGGTTTGCGTCCCATTTGGGTAAACATAATCCGAATTTGTTCCTTCGTAATTGGAGGATTTTCCTTCAATTGCTTATCAAAGTATTTCTTCGTGAAATAATATCCGGCAAGTACTCCAGCAATGAGTGCTAAAATAATGCCAAAGACAATCCCACAAATTGCACCTGTTTCTGTCATTTAATTTCTTCTCCTTAAATGTTTAAATTATTAAATTAATGAAGATTTGATATTATTTATTAATTTTATGAAAAAATAAAGCATAATTATTTATTTTGTAAATTATTAACAATAAATTGACTAATTTCACTTACCGTTAAATGGAAGTGACTTAACACGTCAACTTGTTTACCACTTTTACCAAAACTGTCAATCCCAATTGGGTGTTTTGCATATTTATACCATAAACCAGTTGATCCTAGTTCTAAACTGAAAATCTTGTTATAAGGTAAACTTAAAACTTGTTCTTGGTATGATTGGGGTTGATCATTAAACACTTCCATGCTATTAAACGATACAACTTTTAGCTTTAAATGATAAATTTTGGCTAGTTCTTGCTTAACTTCCATGGCTAATGCTATTTCACTACCAGTAGCAATTAAAATCGCATCCGGATTTCTTTCGTCATCAAACACGTATCCTCCGCGTTTAATTTCAAACGTATTTTTGGAGTAATAATTCTTAAATGCTTGCCTGGAAGTAATAATGCATGTTGGTTGATATTTACTTGTAATTGCATATTGAAAGGCTGCTAGCATTTCGTCAATGTTGCATGGACGAAAAACAATTAAGTTAGGAATTAAACGTAAACAGTTAATTTGTTCAATTGGTTGGTGACTAGGTCCATCTTCTCCTACTGCAATGGAATCATGAGAAAACACACTAATGGTAGGTAAACTAGACATGGATGCTACTCGTAGAGCGTGTTTGTTATAATCACTAAAAGTAAGAAAACCAGCGGTAATTCCTTTCACCCCTTTATGAGCAATCATGCCGTTGATCATCGCCATTGCGACAAATTCACGAACTCCAACTTGCACATTGCATGATTTGTAATTACCAAAGCCAAAATTGGCATCTGCTTCCTTAAAGATTTTGGTACTTGATGATAAATCAGGGTTGGTTAACATCATGACGGGATTATTAACTAAAATCTTTTGTAAAACAATGTGAGCAAGATCCCTAGTGGCATGATTTGCTACTTGTTTAATGTTAGCAATGCTTTCAGCAAACCACGCACTATCAAACTTAAAACTATTGTTAGTGTATTCTAAAAATTGTTGGTAATGTTCTTTGTTAAACTTTTGGTATTTAGCTAAATTATCATGGTAAGTTTTAAGTGCAAGTTGTCCCCGGTCTTGCAATGGTTTAGTTAACTTAAAGAAATCGGGTGGTAAATCTTTAATATCTAAATCAAAATTAATTTTTTCTTTATAAGCATTAAGTTCATCTTTACTTAATACTAAACCATGGGCTTTATTGATGTTTTCGTAATTAGTACCCTTCCCAATAACCGTATTAAATTCAATGATGCTTGGCTTATCATTACATTCTTTGGCTTTTTTGATGGCAGCATCAATGGATTCAAAATCATGCCCATTAGCAACGTAAATGTAATTTAAACCTAATGATTCAAAATATAAGTGTTTATTGGTAATGGTATTAACACTAACCATCGAATCTAATTGCACGTTATTTGCATCATATAAGAAAATAAGTTTATTTAATTTTGCTTTAGCTGCCACACTAAATGCTTCGTAACTAATTCCTTCTTCAAATGCTCCATCACTAATTAAACAATAAGTATAGTGATTAACTAAATCCGGATATAGTGCATTTAAATGGGCTTGAGCACAAGCAAATCCCACACTAGCTCCGCATCCTTGCCCAAGTGCTCCAGTACTATATTCCACCCCACTTGTCACAAAACTTTCAGGGTGTCCA
>JAGBOP010000028.1 GCA_017633835.1 bacterium | reverse complement strand
ATTAAATTAATTAAAGCAGAAAACGGTGTGAATGGTCAAAGTGAAAATTGCTATGGAGCAAAAGGCAAAGATAAAATTGTTAAAGTTCCAGTTGGAACTGTTGTTTATGATGAAGATGGTAAAGTCATTGTTGATTTAAATAAAGACCAACAAACCTTTTTAATTTGTAAAGGTGGAAAAGGTGGTCTTGGTAATGCAAGTTTAAAAAGTTCGATGAATAAAGCTCCTAATCTATATGAACGTGGTGAATTAGGTGAAGATAAAAAAGTTATTTTAAAACTTAAATATTTAGCTGATATTGGCATTATTGGTTTACCAAACGCTGGTAAAAGTACTTTAATTAAAACAATCTGTCATGTTAATTCCAAGATTGCTCCTTATCCATTTACTACGATTACTCCAGTTTTAGGAACTTATTTTTACCAAAATAAACCAATTATCTTTTGTGATATTCCTGGGTTAATTGAAGGAGCAGCTAGTGGCAAAGGATTAGGTCATGAATTTTTAAAGCACGTTGAACGGTGCAATCTATTAGTTCATTTAGTATCTGGGGATATTAATGATAACGAAAATATCATTAGTGCTTATCAAACCATCATGGATGAACTAAAAGCATATAGTTCAGATTTATTAAATAAACCAATGATTGTTGCAGTGTCAAAAGCTGATACTGATAGTGCTAAAGACCAATTTAACATTTTAAAGAAATACTTAGGTCCTAACAAGCAACTATATTTCATTTCGTGTCAAAGTGGACAAAACATTGATATTTTTACTAATGAAATAATTAAGCAATTCTTCTATGCAAAACAAAATCAAGCTGCTTTACAAGCTAAGGAAGATGAAGCAAAGCAAAAGCAACTTGATTTAGTAAAAGAAAATGACCAAGTATTAACAATTAAGCAAGTTAATGTTAACCAAGATGAAAATAGTAACATTAATGACAATAAATTGGTAATTTACCAAGATGACAATGATCATACACACGTCAGTCATCCAGTTTTAAAATATTGAGCTCATCGCATCCCAATGGATACAAAGGATAATATTTACCGCTTTAATCAAAAAATGGCTTGATTGAAGCTTAATGACGTACTTAAAAAGCACGGTTTAAAGCCTAACGATCAAGTCATTATTGATGATGACAATATTGAATGGATTGTTGATTAATAATTATTAGTTGGACGATCTAAATTTAAAGTTTCAAAATGGGTTAATGGTTTGATAGTAACACAAACCATTCCTATTTTTTTTACCACAAAATATAAATTGGGGTGGTGTGGTAATTCGTAATATAACGTTTGGCGATCAGTTGAAACATAAATAAGTAAGGAATGCTCTGCTTCTTGTTTTAATGCTAAATAAGAATCAAAATGATCATCCTTATGATTTTTATCCTTATTTAATTTGGTTTTCTTGCGTTGCAAAAACCGCATGACGGCATGTTCAGTTAAATTAAATGGCATCATTTATTTTAACTCCAAGATATATAAGTATGGTTTAGCATGATTAATTGCATAAGTAGTGTTATTTCATTGCACCTTATTATTCAAAATTACATGATAACCAAGCTCATTAATTAAATCACTAAATAAATGATCTTGTTGATATTGACTAAATAAAGTGGAAGTACTATTAAACACTAAATATTGCAAGGTAGTATAAGCATGATTATTTGCTTCACTTACTAACTTGATAAAGTTATTTACGTAGTTTTTGCCATAAAAAGTATTAGTCATATAATTACGAATTAAATCAATACTACTAAAGTTATTGTTATCATTTCAAACCCCACCGTGGTTTGATTCTAATTTAAAGTTGTATAAGGATGCTAATTGTTGATTAATGTTAGCTTTATTAGTAGTATAGTAGTTATTAGCATATTGTCAAATAGCAGTTTTATAATCTCCATACATGCTAACAGCTCAAGTACTAATATTATTGCTTAGTGCATTAATTGAAGTAGCAGATGCTAATTGTAAGGCTTGATAAGTACCTTCTGATAAGGGATTAGCAACATTCGGATTAAAAGTAAGAATGTCATCCAAGTTTTGACCAATGTTTGTAACTGCATTAATTGGACTATCGGATAAGAACTTGGTATTAATTGTCATGAAGGATTTTAATTCTTCTAATTGCTTATCTTCTTGGGTATTAAAAAAGGTTTTATTTACTTGCACATTCGGTGTAGCACTTAATAAATATCCTTCGCAACTAATACCAATATAAATGGAAGAACCAATAAACACAAAGGTCATAAAACCAAGTCACACAGTTTTAGCTCCAACTTTAACAAAGTGCTTTTTAAAGTTAGCTAAAAAGCTAGCATGATTTGTTTGTTGGTGCTTAATTAGTTGCTTAATATCTTTAAAGTGTACATACCCAATAAATCATGGGTATAAAGTAATGCCAAATAAAGCAAGATAATAAACTGGGACATTAAACCCAATTGATAAGTAAGTAATTCTTCAAATGGAATGATTATAAGCAAAATCACTATAAACAATGATAGATGCAATAGTGCAAGCAATACATAAGAAGAATAATAGGAACGTAATTTGGTTGAATTTATTTCACTTAATTAATTCAACCCCCATTACAAAACAAATAATAATGTTACCAATTAAACTTAAGATATTAAGTGCACTAAAGATAAATTTACTGTTATAAACTGTAAAGTATAACGCACATAACAAGATGGCACAAAATAAAAAGATGCTAATCAAGATGTAATAAAAGAAGGTGGAATGAAAAATCCATTTTAAACTTGGTAATTTCATCTTACCGGAATTAGTATTGTAATTTGCATATACCTTTGGAAATGATCAATCAAACCATTTTCAATTTAAGTGTTGAATTGCTAAGAAAGCAATTAAACTCATTACTAAAGCTACAAAGAACAAGATGATGTAATCATATGGATGCATGCCAATGATTACTAGAGTTGGTCCAAGAATTAAGAATAAATAAGCTGGTCAGTATAAATAAGATTTAACTGGTTTAAATAATAATAAGTATAAACCTAAAGCAATTAGTAAGCCAACAGATAATAAAACTCCGGTACAACTAAAGTAGAATAAGAATAAGGAAGTAATAAAAAATCCACTAATGCATTTTTTATTTAAAAATAAGTAAACAAGTATAAAGATACATAATCCTTGTAATAAAGTATTACCTGCTCCATACGACCAGAAAATACCATATCCCAAAATTAAGATGCCTAATAATAAACAAGTAGTAAATAAGTAATATCGTGCATACTTCTTATTTTTAAATAAATATAAAAGCATGTCATTGCATCCATATAATACTGCTCACACTGGTAAGATGGTTCATAAGAAGTTATACATTCCAATGACATTGTTTGGACAAAAACCAATGTTAGCAAAGTATCCTGGGACCATTTTATAGTAAATTGCTAATTGCCCATCCCCACTAAATGATGCCATGCCATGTTTGAAATATCCACTAACATTGGCGTAAGCAAATTGATCTACAAACCGGAAGGAAATAAACATCATCGTGAGCATAAAGAACAAGCATATTAAGAATGGCAAACATTCAGTAAGAATTAGATACTTTAATAATTGCAAATACTCTTTCACACTGTTTTGCTTCAGGTATTTGTAAGTATTTCAAGCAAGTAATCCAATAATACTTACAATCGTAATGGTAAAGTATGATCAATCTAAACCAACTACATTATGATAATCTAATACTCCAAGTGCTAATAATGGTCCAAAGATAATGGTAAAAGCACAAATGATATAAAGAAAATTAAGCAAGGACATTTCCTGCTTTTTTCTAAGCAGTTGATTTGTCCTTGTTATTGAAGGTAGGAATAATAAACAAAAACCATAAAAAATATACATTGATTTATTTTTATAAAAGTCTTTTATTATTTTATTAATAAATAAGAATTTAATT
>JAGBOP010000027.1 GCA_017633835.1 bacterium | reverse complement strand
CTCCACATTCTAGTTCTGTGCGGTGTACGTTTCATGCATATTCACCTTCAATTAAGATAGGGTTGAAGATACATGTGAACATAGCTGCAGGAATAGCAATCTTGTTTGCTTGTGGAATTACGTTGAACATTGCTAGGGCACTACCAGTGTTTGGCATACCTTGGAATAGTTCATATACTTCGTTCATTACTTGGTCATAAGGTTGACCTTGTTCTGGACATTTTACTTCGTGAACCTTTACAAAGTCAATCGTCAACTTAGGATTTGTTCCTAATCATGCACGGTCTTCTTTAGGATTCTTTGGAAGTAATTTCATTGCAGGTTCTGCTAATTGAAGAACCATATTTCTGTAATCATCAGAAGTTTGGAATGGTTCTGGTCACATTGTTTGTAACTTAGCAGTACGTTGTTCTTCTGTCATTTTTGACATTTTTATTTACTCCTTTTTTTAGTACATCTATAATATAAACCAAAAAATTAAAAAAATAAATTTATTTTAAAAAAATTTAATTAATTTTTTATTTATCCCCTAGAAATCTTAATTTTTCCGTGGATAATTTAAAAATATTTTTTGCAAAAAGTTTTCAACTGGATTAATAAAACACAATTATTTAAAGATATTTCCTTAATATATTAAGGGAATTTTTACCTTATTTTCCTTTATTGATAGTAGATCCATAATTAATCAGGTAAAAATGTTTTGATTATACCAGCAAAAAAAATATAATGATTTTTGTTTAAATTAAAGATATTAATTATTTATGCTCACGGCAAAAAAAGGTAAAGCTGTTAAAGAAATTGAAGACAAAAAGGAAGTCAAGGCTACCAAAGTCATGGGACTTTTTGGCTTTGTTGCTCTAACAGGTGCTGCAATCATGAATCTTGTATTCTATCCATCGTTTGCTTCAAGTGGATTTAATACGATTCTATGATTGATTATTGGGGGCATATTGTGATTTATTCCAACAGCAATCTGTGCAGCTGAAATGGCAACAGTTAAACAATGATCCCAACTAGGGGGTTTGTATAACTGATCCATGATGATGCTTGGAAAGCGGTGAGGATGAGTTGCAATTTTCTTCCAATGATTCCAAATCACGATAGTCCTATATGTATTCTTGGACTTCATGGTAAGTGGAATGTTTTACATGGCAGGTCAAGGTGACTTCTTTAGCACGGCATGATGTTTGGCACATGGCATTACATCAACTGCTAAAATCAATGCCACCCTCCTTAACCATGAAGGAATAAAATGAGCAGTAATGCTATTAATTGTTACTGTTCTAACTGCATTAAACCTAGGCGGTTTAAAGTTCAGTGTTTGATTCTCAAGATTTAGTTTACCATTTGGGGTAATCATTCCTGGTATTGTGCTTATTGTGTTCGGTTTTTGAGGATTTAGCACCGGTCACGCTGTTGGTGATATGGTTGCAGGGTGAAATGGAGGTCAAGCAATTGTTCCGCAAATGAACAATAATGCAATGACTAACGTTTCCCAATTCGTAATTTTTGGTAGTTTCATTATTAGTTATACTGGAATTGAACAATCCGCCTCTACTATTCGACGGATGAAAAATCCAGCAAGAAACTATCCAATCGGAGCTATGATCATTGTTGTTATTATGATCGTGTTCTGTATTTTAGGTTCAGTAGCTATTGTCTTAATTGTTAATGTTAATGGTACTGTCCTATACAAAGGTTATCAAACCGGATTTACCCTTTCCAATGGTATTTATTTAACGTTCTACCATATGTTAATTGGTAAGAATGCATTTAATATTTCGGATGCGGAAGCACAAGGTGCCTTTAAGTTCCTTGCCTTCTTAACCTTAATGGGAGCAATGGGTCAAACCAACGCTATTATCATTGAACCATCCACTGGTGTTCATGGAGCGTTCCTTGATATGCGGTTCCCAAAGGGAATTACTAAAGTTAACAAACTAGATGTTCACTACAACATCTTAATTCTTCAATACGTTTTAAGTATTGCGTGATTCACCATTTTAAACTTTACTTCCGTTGATGGTGATATCTCGTTTACTATTTGTGTTAACTTAGCAACTGTTTGTTACTTAATTGCTTACATTTTATTATTTACTTCCTACTTAAAGATGACTGCAGTAAAGAAGTATGATTACTTCATTCGCAAATTTAAGATGAAAGGTGGTAGATGAACTAGATTTATTGTAGGTCTAATTGGTTTAATTATGACCTGCTTTACTCTTGTCATTCTATTTGCTCCACCATCTGATGCGGTAACTGCAGCAGAAGTATATCAATATACTAATGTTTACTTACCAACTTTAATTGTTCTTTATGCTATTTGTATTGCTATTCCTTTCATTGTTTACCAAGCAAACTTTGATAAGTTATTTAAGAAACCAATTCTTAAATTCTTAAAGGAAAAAGGCTTTAGTGATGACGAAGCTAAACACATTTGACACCTATTTAGAAAAGACAAGAACAACATTAAAGTTGGAGCATATTTAGCAGCATTAGGAATGGATCCTCAATTCATTAATTACTATAGTAATGCTCAATTACCAAATGCTTAATAATTAAAGAATAAGAATTACTGGCAACAGTAATTTTTATTTTTTAATTGATTTAATGCAATTATTTCATTAAAAAAATAGAAATTTTAATAATCCGTATTACTATTTAATGGTTAAATAATCTAATTTATAATAACAATATATATCTATTATTGATAAATAAAAATGATTAAAAAAAGGAATTCAAAGGGAATCTTAGGACAGCCGAAGACGGCTGATGAAAAAGTTGTTAAGGCTTCCAAAGTAATGGGCTTATTTGGCTTTATTGCCATTACCGGAGCATCAATCTTTACTCTAGTATTCTATCCATCGATGGCTTCCAGTGGCTTTAACACCATTCTCTGACTAATCATTGGAGGTGTCCTTTGATCAATCCCAACAGCAATTTGTGCTGCTGAATTAGCTACGGTTAAACAATGATCCCAATTAGGGGGATTGTATAACTGGGCAATGATGATGTTAAACAAGCGTTGAGGGTGAGTTGCCATCTTCTTTGAATGATTCCAAATCACCATCGTGCTTTACGTGTTCCTTGACTTTATTGTAAGCGGAATGTTCTACATGGCCGGACAAGGAGATTTCTTTAGTACGGCGTGATGCTTGTCCCATGGCATTACGAACACTGCCCAAATTAACTTAACTTTACTTGACCACGAAGGAATCAAGTGAGCAGTAATGTTATTAATTGTTACTGTACTTACTTGCTTAAACCTTGGGGGACTAAAATTTAGTATTTGATTTTCTCACTTCAGCTTACCTTGTGGAATTGTTATTCCTGGAACCTTACTAATTATTTTTGGTTTTTGAGCCTTTAGTACTGGCCATGCCGTTGGGGACTTAGTAGCTGGTTGAGATGGCGGACAAGCTATTGTTCCCCAAATGGGTAGTAACGCCATGACTAATGTTTCACAATTTGTTATTTTTGGTAGTTTCATTATTAACTATACTGGAATTGAACAAACTGCATCTACCATTCGTCGGATGAAAAATCCAGGACGTGATTATCCAATTGGTGCCATGGTTGTGTGTGCCATTATGATTACATTCGGAATTTTATGTTCAGTTGCGATTGTGTTAACTGTGAACATTAATGGAACAGTTTTATACAAAGGATATCAAACGGGTTTTACCTTAAACAATGGGATTTACCTTGCTTTCTATCACATTATCATTGGTAAAAACTCTTTTGGAATTGATAATGCGGAAGCTCAAGGTACATTCAAATTCCTTGCGTTCTTAACGTTAATGGGAGCAATGGGTCAAACTAATGCGGTAATGATTGAACCATCAACTGGAGTGCATGGAGCGTTTGTTGACATGCGGTTCCCAAAGTTTATTTTAAAGGTTAATAAACTTGATGTTCATTACAACATTCTTATCATGCAATGCTTACTAACCATTATGTGATTTACTATTCTTAACTTCACTTCACTTGATGGTGATATCACCTTTACCATTTGTGTGAACCTTGGTACTGTGTGCTACATGGTTGCATACATCTTACTGTTTGTTTCTTATTTAAAATTAACTGCATTAAAAAAGAATGATGTTTTTGACCGCGTCTTTAAACTAAAAGGTGGTCGCTGAACTAGATTTACTGTTGGTTTAATTGGTTTAATTATGACTTGCTTTACTTTTGTTATCTTATTTGCTCCTCCATCTGATGCTGTTACCGCATCTGAAGTATACCAATACACTAGTGTTTATATTCCATCATTAGTAATCCTATTTGCTGTTTGTTTAGCAATTCCATTTGTTGTTTACCAAGCAAACTTTAACCACTTATTTAAAAAACCAATCCTTAAATTCTTAAAACAAAAAGGTTTTAGTGATGAAGATGCTAAACACATTTGACACCTATTTAAGAAAGATAAAAACAACATTAAAGTAGGTGCTTATTTAGCAGCTTTAGGCATGGATCCACAATTTGTTAATTATTATGCTAATGCGGAATTACCACGTTAATTACTAGCAAAATAAAATTTAAAATTACCACTTTAAAACTGGTAATTTTTTATTTTTATAATGGTTAATTTTATTAATTTATACGTTAAAATTGTTTTTTGTTTATTTAAAAAGTAAAAAAATAAAATAAATATTTTGTAAGATGTGATAAATAGAAAATTATAATAAAAATTGCTATATCGAATAATTAAAAATTAACTATGTTAAAACGAACTCAAAAAGGTACATTTGGTAAGCCTCAAGTCGAAGTTGATGAGAGAAAAGTCAAATCGACGAAAGCGATGGGTTTGTTTGGTTTCATTGCAATCACTGGTGCTGCTATCTTTAACTTAGTCTTTTATCCTTCGATGGCATCCAGTGGATTCAATACGATTCTATGATTAATTGTCGGTGGAATTTTATGATTTGTTCCAACGGCGTTATGTGCGGCAGAAATGGCAACAGTTAAACGATGATCACAACTAGGTGGATTGTATAACTGATCCATGATGATG
>JAGBOP010000026.1 GCA_017633835.1 bacterium | reverse complement strand
TAAATTAACTAATAATTGGTGCATTCCTCCTTCTGCTGGACTAATTGACATATCATTATCATTAATAACAATAATAACGGGTGCTTTAAGTGCAACATTGCTTTCAAGTGCTTCTAATGACATCGCACTAATAATGCTACCATCCCCAATAATTCCTACGACGTATTTATTTGCTTTTTCAGCACTGCTCATTCCTAAATACATTCCCGTAATTGCACTTAAGCTAGTACTTGCATGCCCAGCACTTCACTTATCATATGGGGATTCATTAGGGTTTTGAAAGCCCCCAATTCCTTGGTATTCCTTAATGGTGTGCATTTGGTCTAAACGACCAGTTAACATTTTGTAGATGTATGCTTGGTGGCCAATATCAAACACAATCTGGTCAGTAAGGGGGTTAAAGCATCTAATTAGCGCAATTGTTAATTCGATGACCCCTAAATTACTTGAAAAATGAACATTGTGAATTTTACTCAAATCAATCATTTCTCCCCTTAATTCTAAAGCAACTTGCTTTAACTGATCTAAAGTAAGGTGCTTTAAATCGTTGGGTAAATTTAACGTTCTTAGTAAACTATAACTATTATTTATTTGCATGAGTTTGCTTCCTTTCTTAATAATGATTTTTATTCAGCAGTGTAATTAAAAGGAATTAAATTATTTAAGGCAACGTATAAATCATTAAAGTTATCCTTAAATAAAAATTGCAGGCTATGATTGTATTGAGCTTGCAATTTTAAACGGAATGCTAAACAGATTTCTGGTTCATTCTTGACAAATTGCAATTCTTTAAAACCAAAATAGCCAAGGTTAACTAAGTAATACAAAATGAAGTGATTATAAGTACTTTTAACAATATTTTGGTTATAGTGTTGTCACAATAAGTACAATTGGTTAATGAACGGAATTTTAGTAATTAAATAATACGTTACTTGCTTAAGGTCAATAATGCTTTTAAAAGCATTTAATAATTCCATTAAGTGTTGGTATTGTTCATTGTCAATTAATCAGTTAATAATATCAACTTTATTATCCACAAAAAAGACGTTGCATAATTCATTGAATTTATCATAATTTAAATCAATGAATTTCAAGAACGAAGCAACACTTACTGGTTGATTACTAATTTGCTTATAGCATGCATAAATAATAAACAAGATAAAGTTGAATTCTGGTTTATCTTGCCCAATAAATTTATAAGGTTGCTTTGCTAATTTGTCCTTAATTTTTAAGGTTAAATTAACTGACCAACAAGGATTACTTGTCATTTTATTTTTCAATCATTTGCTTAATGAAATTTAATAACGCAATAGCCATGTTATATTTCATGCGCATCGGTCCCACCACACTAATTTGCATTTTGGCCCCACTAGGTACTTTTAGATCAGTAGAAGCAATTACTAAATCTTTATATTCAGTATTTGATAAATCATGCCCAAACGTGATTCTAGTTCCTTGTGATTCACTAATCGCAGCTAATTGGTCCCAAATACTGGAATTTTCCAATAAGTTTAACACCTGCTTTAATTCATCCACATTTTGAAATTCTTTTTGCTTTAATGCATTCTTAGTTGAAACAATATTAGTTTGCACTTGTTTTAACCGGTCATTAAAGATTTTGGTAATTACTTCTTGCATGATAAATTCATAGTTTTTTACTTTGGATTTAATAATGTTAGAAATACTATTAATTTGTTGAGCAATTTCATCAATCGTTAAATCAATAATCCGGTCATTCAAAATACTAATGCACGTGCTTACATCATTAATTAAATTATTAGTTACTAATTCAATTTCGTTCTTAATGATGTTGCCATCATTAAAGACTAAGATAAATATTGCTTTCTTTTCATTTAGTTGAATTAACTCTAACTTCTTTACAATCGCATTAGAATGTACAGTGGTAATGATGGCAGGTAGTTGCACAATTTCTGAAATTAGTTGTACTGATCGTTCAATGACTAAATTAATGTTTTCATTACGTTGCTTAAAAATATTTAACAATTGCTCTTTAATCGCAGTTGGTAAGTTATATTCAATCAGGTTTTGCTCATAATACTTAAAGCCTTTAGCTGATGGGATGCGACCTGACGACGTATGATTTTTTAGCAAGTATCCCTTGCGTTCCAACGATGCCATTACGTTGCGAATAGTAGCAGAAGAACAATCTAATTGTTTATTGTGCTCTAATAAGAAATTACTGCCAATTGGAATGGCAGTATTAATGTATTCTTCAACAATTAACTTTAAAAACAAGTTTTCCCGCTCGTTTAATAAATCAACTTTAATTAAATCATGCTGCTTTCTATTGTTGCTATTATCAACACTATTTGGTTGATTATTACATTTCTTCATAAGCTTTAATTCCAAGCATTGCTAAACCATTGCGTAAAATAATTCGGGTGGCAAACAAAATATGCAAAATTGTTAAACGAATTTGTTCGTTTTCAATCTTGGTTAAATTTAACACATTGTAGAATTCATGCACTTTGGTAGCAAGTTCATATAAATAAGTATTTAAACCTTGGGTTTGTTGGTATTTTGCCATGTGGTGTAATACTTCGTCATATTTACTTAAATATTGAGCAATCGCAATGACACTAGGTTCATTAAGATCATGATACTTAAAATCTTTATTTAAGACAAAGGCATGTTTTTTAAAGATACTAAATAATCTTGCACAAGCATATTCAACATAGAATAATGGGTTATCGTTATCATGTTTAGTAATCTTGTTCACATCAATAGTTTTATGAGTATTAGTTTTAAAAGACGTACAAATTCACTTCAATTCATCCTTACCAATGCTAGTAACTAGATCATCTAAAGTTAAACTAGTACCAGCACGTTTGGATAACTTGAATTCTTCCCCATCTTTTTCTAATTTCATTACTTGCAAGCAAATTACTTCAAAAGTTTGCTTAAAACCTAACATTTGTAACGCAATTTTTAAGCGGGGAATATAACCATGGTGGTCCATCCCCCAAATGTTGTAGTAATAATCAAAACCCCGTAAGATTTTGTTTACATGCAACGCAATATCAGGAACTAAGTAAGTATAAAGACCATTCGAGCGTTGTAACACCCGGTCTTTATCATCTCCATAAGCAGTTGATTTTAATCACAATGCTCCATCTTTTTCGTAAGTTTGGCCTAACTTTTTTAGATCAGCAATTACTTTGTCAACTTCTTTAGAAGCATACAATTGCTTTTCACTAGTTCACAAATCAAAACTAACATCAACTTTTTTTAAATCAAGTTGAATTTGCTTTAGCATGTAATCTTTAGCAAAGAATTTAATGGTTTCATTTGCTTTTTCATCACTAATGCCATCATTAGTGTATGGGGTATGAACAAATTCATCATGGTACTTTGCTTTTAGTTCATTTGCACAATCAATGATTTCTTCACCATGATAAGCATCTTCAGGTAGTTCAATGTTATTACCAAATAAATTTAAATATCTAATCAACACTGATAATGCTAATAAATCAATTTGGTGTCCTGCATCGTTAATATAAAATTCTTTTTGCACGTAATATCCTAATTGGATAAAGCAATTTACTAATGCTTGGCCAAAAATGGCAGCATAAGCATGAGCTAAATGCAATTTCCCAGTTGGGTTAGCAGACACAAATTCGACGTTAATTTTTTGACCATTCTTATCATAAGTGGGATATAGTTCATCTTGTAAGATGATCTTTTTAATTAAGTCGTAATCAATGGCCGATTTTAAATAAAAATTAACAAATCCAGGGGCAGCAAATTCAATGTTTTTGTAAGTTTGTGGGTAATGTTTAATTAAGTAAGTAATTAACGCTTGAGCAATTTCTTTAGGGTCTTTTTTTAATTGTTTTGCGTACAAAAAACAAAGATTGGTGCTAAAGTCACCAAAGTCATGATTTTTGTTTAAATTAATAGTGTAATTTAAAGAAGGATACGACGAATTTTTAATAAATTCATCCAAATGTTTTTTTATAATTTCATCCATAAATATTTATATAAAATGTATATCAAATTAATTATATTTTAATACCAATGTCTTTTAAAAAAGTAAGTGCCTGATTTAAAGTCCACAAGGTAATAACTACCCTCATGGTTGCATGCATGGCATGCATCATTATCATCCCTCCGTGCGTAGTTTATGGACTTAAAAAGAATGATGATACTTCATCAACAAATAATTCTACTAATCCTGATCACTATGCAAACGCAAGTGCAGTAAGTATTACGTTACCAACAACTTCTAATTACATTAATATGTTTGCTAAAAACATTAATCTTCCCGTTTTATTATCTTCCTTGCCAAAAGGAACTAAGATTAATGGTGACACCATTAATAGTAATGATTATGAACTATTTAACTTTAATGAAGCTAAATGACGGTTCTTACTTTCTGATATTACTCCAACCTATAATGATGGGGAAATTAAAATCAGTGGGATCGTAGCTAGTGATGGTAAATCATTACCAGCAATTACCATTGTGTCCTTTTTAACCCAAAATACTTCATCTGATTATTATTCGTTAACTTATAGTCAAAAAATCTATAGTGAAAACTCATTAGGACAAAATCCAACCATTAGTGCTTCATCTTTATATAGTTATCAATACACCATTCTTGACATTATTGATTTACTTGGTGAATCATCAAACCAACTATATGGTTATAATGAATTACAATGAGCAGCAATTTTACAAGATGCATCTATTCAATACCAAGAAGGAGACATCGTTCTTGGTAATTTAATGTATAACAATGCTAGTTTGCAATCAGTGGAAATTACGGGATTTACTAGCAATAACGATTTAGACATGGAAACCATGCTTGATGACTTTGGAGCTACCAAGTTATCAAATGATTTAGGCAATATTTACCCATTACAATATCCATTAGTTGGCTATAAGTTAACCTCCAATTTAAATCAAACCATGCAACAATATAATTTGGCTAACTTACTTGCTAATTCTTACCAATGTCCTAATAACCCTGCTTTTGAACCCCAAGTAGAATATACGCAAACTAAAGATGGTAAAACTACTTACACGATTACCACTAGTAACTACATTAAAAATATTCAATTCTGAAATAGTTATTTAGCTAATAAAGAAAATAGTAATATTACTACTTACTTAGATGCTTATAATGATGATAATTCCAATAAATTATCAATTAGTAATCACCAATTTGTAACTGGAGGTAAAACCTACAATTATTATTCGGGTTTACCGGATGCTAGTGATGGATATGCCAAGATTAACTATAACCCAAATTTTTATAACGATGTAACTTACTTTGGTGATGGAGATGGTTATATTGGTTTACAAGGATATACTACTGCTGCTACTTTTACTTTAAACTTAGGAAATGGAGCAAAAACCTATAGTTTTAATAACATTCAATATCCTGATATTGAATTAAGTGGATTTAATAGTTATTTACAAAATAGTACGACTAACAACATTAACATTGATTTAAATCTAGCTAATATGAGTAATGATACAATTGCTAAAGCGTTAGCAAAAGTTTATCCATGACAATTTGCCACTTTAGCAACAGGAATAAATGGAAT
>JAGBOP010000025.1 GCA_017633835.1 bacterium | reverse complement strand
GATCTTGAAAAGAAATTAGGAGAACAAGCCAGTGAAAAGAAGAACTAGTCATCCTTACAGTAAAGATAAAAAAGAAGCATTAGTGCTTGATTACCTAAATGAACAGCTATACAAAATAAAAGATCAAAGAATTGATCCCAGTGTAATTTGTTTTACTGACGTTAAATTATCCCCTGATTATAGTTATTGCGATGTTTATGTTGATTCTCGCAACCGAGACCAACTTGATAACATCGTGTTGCAATTAAACCAAAAAGCTGGTGTTTTTCGGACTTATTTAGCTAAGAACATGAGTACTTACAAAGTACCAATTGTTCGCTTTAATCGGGATAGCGTGATGGATAATGTAGCAAAAATTAACGAAATTTTCAATGACATTAAGCAAAAAGAAGAACACCACGAAGACAACTAGTGCCAGTCATTTTGCTTGGCTTAGTTACTTTTTCACCTTGTGAGTTTATTTATGCGGATGATTTACTTTTAAACACAGTGATGAACTGGAATCTAGTTTAAAAGTCATTAAGCATAATAAACGGAATTCATTAAGAAAACCATTAGTTTTTCCCGTGCAAAATCCGAATGTTAAGATTAAAAACATTGTCAGCACTTATGGGAATGTTGAATTAAATTCCCAATCATTTAAGCAAGAAAAGCAAAAATACTTACAAACTTTATCCAAGAAAAAACAAGAAGATTATGCTTATGAATTAAGACTTTATCATAAATGGTTATTTATCTGACCATTTTATTGATTATGAATTAAATTCATTCGCTTGTTTAACTTAGATTTTGTAATTAATAAAGATTCCCGTTATGAATTTAGTTCCGAAGAACTTGAAGCGTATGTAGTAAGACAAACTCGTTTTGAAACCATGTGGGATAAAGTAAGTATTTTGCATTGGTTTCGCTCTTACTATTTTTACTTAAAGCAAAAAATTCAACAAAAATCTTACCAAAAGTGAAATTGAATTGCTTATATTTCTTCTTCGATTGTTTTTGTAATTTGCTTAAGTATTATTATTGCTTATAGTGTATATGCAATTGAAGGAACTGCTTTGGTTCCATTTGCACCCGCTGGAACTTATCCTAACTTCTTCATGATGAAATTAGCATTTAGTCATGCGGTGTTAGGTGTAGCAACTTTTGCACTCGTATTATTGTTAGTGCCAATTGTGATTCTGATTTCTTTATGGTTGAACAACATTAATGATGCTCAATACAACATTATTTATGTTTATAGTCAACAAGTCACATACGTTATTGTTTTCATTTTCCTTGTTTGCAGTGCTTGCATGGAATTAGCTTTATATTTTGCTCATTAAAATTGATACTTATTAATTTTGTGTTTATTTAAATTTCAAAATAATTTAAAAATTGAATGGTGATTACGAAGGATTAAATACATTTCATTGGTAAAGATATTAGAATCTGATATTAAATACCCAATGTGTTTAAGTCCTGGAATCTTATAAAGATTAGATTGATAGTTATGAAATTTGGAAGAAGGACTTGTTTGTCCTAACCACATTTGATAAAGATCAATCTTTTTTTGTCCTTGCTTAAACTTAAAAGTAACTTGGTGAGGAATGACAATCGTGCTTTCATATCAATATGCTAAGTGATCAAAAAAAGCATCATAAAGAAAATTTGCTAATTCTTCATCTAATAATTCTTGGTAATATTGCTTAATAATGTTAATGAATTGGCTTGCTTGGTCATTGGCAATTTGGTTAGCAAATTGAAAGTACGGATTATTAATTACTACTTTGGGATTTAAATAAACATAAAGCATGATTTCTTTAACATTATTGGTTTTAATGTTATTTAAAGGCTTATTTTGGTTAAAGTATACCTTTAAGGCAACAAAAAACAAATAAAACAAACTATAGTTATAGTTAAATAATGATTTATCCAAATAGTTTAAATTTTGTTTAGTAACTAGTAACGCAATAGCAAATAGTTGCGTTACTTTTTTTAATAGTTCTTCATTCTTATTAATAAGTTTTTTGAAAAATAAGTGGATTAAAGAATTATTTCAAATATACCCTGCACTATGTTGTGAAATAATCAATTGATCAACAATTAAGTTAAAAGAATGTAAGGGAGCAGTTCCCACTGATTTAAAAACTAATTTTTGTTGACTAATATGATCTTGACTAATTAACTTGGTTAATTTATCCATTAAGACATTATGGTAAGGATTGTGTTCATCATATGCAATGTTGACTTCTTTATGGTAATCTAAACTAAAAATTAATAAACTGTATCCTTCATAATTAAAGAAATAATATTGTTCATTTAAGTCAATGATTTTACTATTATTTAAATAAGCTGAAGCAAAAATACAATTTGGTAAACTAAACGAAATGTCATTTCCTTTTAGAATTTTCTTTTTGTAAGTATCAATGGGATTTTTAAATTTAAAGTTTTTAGTAATTAATCATTCATTATTGACACTTAAAATGTCATTTTTTAATTGGGTTAAATTTTCATTAGTATGAGCAATATTTAAATAGTGAGCAATTACATCTAACTTTAAATTTTCAATCCCAATTTGAAATAATTCAAGATATTGTGAAAACGTATTAATTACAGTTTGCTTAAAATAGTTAAATGTTTCATCATGTATTAAATCTTTCTTAAAAGCAAAGAAGTTATCAAAAATGATTTGATAAGTTTGGTTTGATGATTCTAAGTAATTAATTTTCTTAGTTAAATCCATTAATTCCAAACTATTTGTACGCCGGTAATAATTACCAATGAATCATTCATCAATGCAAACCTTAGTTGCATTTTGCAAAATGAAGCAATTAAAAAGCACATCTTCAGCAGCAAAGATTCGCTTTTTAGTTAAGCCTAATTGCAAAATTGTTTGTTGGGCTTTGATTATTAAATCTGCTTTATATAATTTATTTCACATTAAGTTTTGACTAAAACTAACTCCCACTGGTTCAAACATGAAGTTTAACAAATGCGGAGCATCATATTGAGCATGCAAAAATTTATTCTTTTTTTCAATCAAGGTCATGTTTTCAATGACATAGGCAAAATTGCACACCACAACATCGCATTGTTGATATTGCATAAAGTTATACATGTGCCTAATAAAGTCAAGGTCATAGTAATCATCTCCATCCAAAAAACACACGTATTTTCCTTTAATATAGTTGATGGCGTTCATACGACTGGCAAACAATTGGCTATTTTTAGCATTGTAATGAACTTCAATTCTTTTATCATATGCTAAAAATTTATCATAAATATTTTTAATCTTGGGATTAGTGGAGCAATCATCTTGAATGATAATTTGCAAATTAACATAAGTTTGGTTACTAACCGATAAAATGGCCTTTTCAATAAAACGGTCATTATTATAATTATTAATAATTACGCTAATTAATGGTAAAGAAGTATTCATTATTCCTTATTAAATAATATAGATTTAACCAAATAATAATTAAAAACTAGGTTAAAATATATAAATAATAATAACCCAATATATTGCAGGAGCAAAAAAAATTATGGAAAATAAACTAGATGTTATTATCGAAATTCCTAAGCATTCCAATATTAAGTATGAATACGACCGCAAGACTAAGCAAATTGCGGTTGACCGCATTTTGTACGGGGCAAATATTTACCCACAAAACTACGGTTTCATTCCAAACACTTTGGACTGAGATGGCGATGAACTAGATGCATTAGTTATTGCTGACCAATCTTTCATTCCTGGTGTTAGTGTTCCAGTTCGCATTTTAGGTGCCATGGAAATGATTGATAGTGGTGAAACCGACACGAAGTTAATCACCGTTATTTCATGTGATAAACGGTTTGAACACATTCGCACTTTAGATGATGTTCCCCAACACATCAAGGATGAAATTCAAAACTTCTTTGAACAATACAAGGCATTACAAAAGAAAACTGTTACTGTTTTAGGCTTTAAAGATCTTGACTGAGCTGTTAATGAATTTAAAACCTGCCAAGAATTAGCTGAAAAATACGGTGACATGCCTAAAAAAGAATTTGTTGAAATGATGCACAAGCATCACCCTGAAAAATACACTAAGGAATAATTTGTCTTTATGCCACGCAAGCATTTAATTGCTAGTCAAAATAATAAGAAACAACAAGATAACGCGAAAATTTGAATGAAACTAGCCCGGGAAATTCGGGCGGCTGCCAAAATGGGGGGTCCAAACATTGAAGCAAATCCCCGCTTAAAAGCAGCAGTTGAAAAAGCATTACAAAACAACTTAAGTAAAGATTCAATTGAACGGAATATTAAAGGTTCGCAAAAAGATACTGCTAATCTTGAATCCCAAATGTATGAAGCATACGGTCCAAACGGATTATCGATTGTAATTTCAGTTTTAACTGATAATCCAGGTCGGGCTCGTGGAGCAGTTAACTCCGTGTTATCAAAGATGCACGGCACCATGGCTAAACCTAATTCTGTTTTAATGAATTTCTCCATTAAAGGAGTCTTTCTAATTAGTACGCCATTAAGTGAAGAAGACTTAGTTGAAGCGTTAATTGATTACAGTATTGACGACATTTCTTCGTTTGAAAACAACGAAAAAGAACTAATTTGTTCCCAACAAGACTATTATGCAGTAAAAAAAGTGCTTGAAGGGTTAAAAGATACGAAAATCATCAGTTCCGAAGTTAAGTACATTCCGAATGAATATGTCGAATTAAACGGTGCTGATCAAGAACGATTAAACAGTTTTATCGACATGTGTGACGCTGATGACGACATTCAATGAGTAGTAACAAATTCTGCAAATTAATAATCTAATAGTATTATTTTGTATTAGAATAAAACATGTATGGAAACTAACAGTTTAACGAAACCAACATCCACGATTAAGAAGCATGGTAAGACGATGCTTTATTTTGGTGCGTTAAACTGGTTTTTTTATTCTGCAAAATAGAAAGGTATGCCAGTTTGACATCCAAACTGGCTACTTTTATTTAAAAGCGTCCAGTAAGGACAAAAATTAAGCAAAAAGAAAATGAAATCGAACCAGAAATTTAGCAAAAAATGGAAGTGATTTCTCATCGGTGGTGCATGTGCAATTGTCGCCGCTGGTGGAATGTCACTTGCCATTGCGTTAGCTAGTGAAAACAAATCCTTGAAATCCTCTAGTTCGTACTTTGTTGGTCAAAATGCAGTTGATCTGCTATACAAAAATCTAAATCAAAAT
>JAGBOP010000024.1 GCA_017633835.1 bacterium | reverse complement strand
TAACGATCAAGATATTTATATAGGAAAGTAGTAGTCATAATAAAGATGGTTACGGAATAACATGCAGTACCAACTGGAGCACTATAAAAGAAGAATCACATTGCATTATTAGTTTGTGGTAAGTCAATTTGTTGGCTAGTTAATCCCGCATTTAAAGCATCTTTACAATTAATGGAAACTGCCATAAAGATGAATAAGATTGGAATGTTATAAATGCATGAACGTAATAGTGCAATTACGTATGCAGTACCTAATCTATTAGTAGATCTAAATACAAACATTCCCCCAGTTGCTAATCCCATGATTGGAATTTGCATCATTCAAACTCAAATTAATTTGCCAGCAGTTTGTAGTTGGTAGTTGGGTGAATTAGCATCAATTTGGAATCAAGATAAAATTCCATCTTTAATTGGGGCACAAAAACCAATTAAACCAAAGATAATAATGGCTAGAATAATAATGTAAGAAATATTTCATCAGTATGCTTCTCTTACTCTGCCATTATTATGGGCACTATAGTTATAAGAGAAGATTGGGGATGAACCACGTACTAATCCAAAAATTGTAAAGTAGAACAAGTTAATAATTGGAGTAACTGCACCTAATACGGATAAGTAATATTCTCCACCAACTTGGGGAATTACTTCAACTGTTACATATGATACTTGGTTGGTTAGAATAATGTTATAAATACTAAATGTAACCGTACCTACAAGCATACTTAAACCAAATAGAATTAATTCCCACATGATTTGTCAGTTAATATTTAAGTATTTTCTACTTAAATATTTAAAGTTAGCACAACTAGTTAACTTTGGATCATATTGTAAATATAAGGAATATCACAACGTTTGGATAATTCAACCAATGACGGTTGCAGTAGCTGCTCCTTCCATACCAATTTGGACAATCTTAATAAAGATAAAGTCCAGAATAATATTAAAGATAACAGTAAGGACATAAATGATGGTGGTCATGGCAATTGCTCCATCACTACGTAAAATAACACTTAAAGTATTAGCTAAAGCAAATAAAGTACATCCCGCATCCATAATGAACATGAAGTCTTCCGCTCACACAATGGAATAAGTTCTTACTTGGGCATAATAAACATTTCAAGTACTTAGAATGCTACTGTTATTACCCATGATGTTTACTTGGAAAGTACCTAATGCACTTGGATTTAAACTTACTAAATCTTTATTACTAATGCCTGCTTGCATTAGTTGGTAGTTAGCTAAATCTAAGTATTTACCATTTGCTACTTGTGCGTAATAATGATATACTTCTCCATCTTTTAAGAAGTGAATAATGACACTTGGATCTTGGGAATTAGTAAATACTAATCCTAAGTTTCAATTATTTAAACTAAAGTTAGCAGCAATTACTTGGTAAAGATGTTCAAT
This sequence comes from bacterium, assembly GCA_017633835.1. The sequence goes on along the minus strand of JAGBOP010000024.1, from coordinate 1,195 downwards.
TTCACTACCCGATAGATGGTCAGATACTGCTTGGGCAGGGATAACAGTTGGAATTAGAATAATTAGCAAGATAAAGCAGATTAATCCACAGGTTATACAACCAACAAAGGAGTTTTGTCACATGTAAATAGCTCGTTTATAATTACCTGCTCCTAATGCTTGCGTATATTTAACACTCGTACCAACCGCAAACAAACTTGGAATAGCATTAATGATAATACTTAATGCTCCCGTTAATGAAACTCCAGACCGTACTACTCCTGCGGAATTAAAGATGGTAAGTCCCATCGTGTTTGCTACGGCGGTAACTAAGTTTAACAATCCATCTTTATCCGTCCCAGTTTGGCTAAACACGTTAGCAATGACATCATCTCCACCATACATTTTAATATGCTGTAGCATGTCATTAAATACGCCAGTTCCATCATGAAAAAATAAACTATTAAAGCTGTAGTTATGTGTATCTGGCATAAAGTTAACTAGCATTAATTGGTCGGCAAAAGTAAATAAGGAACCAAAGAATGACATTAATAAACCTGTTAAGCCGATTTTAATGGTTACTTTTCAAATCGGCTCTAAGCCGTACAATCGCTGTGCTTTGCTGACATCAGCAAATTTAGCATCCTTTTTAATGTTGCGGTGGTGCACTACACCCTGCAACCAATTCTTCTTGTTATCCATACAATATTATTGATTAAATAAAAATAGAAAAATTAACGATAAAAGCACGAAATGTTAATGATTTCTATAGTTATTATTTATAACATAAATTAACGAAAATTAATTAATTTTTTTAAGAAAAAATGATTAAGCAAAATCTTAATCATTTCTAGTTAATTTATTCTAAAAGATTATTTTATTAATAATTGATTTTAATTGCAAATAATAACTGAACAAATTATTACTTTTTGCTAACTACTTCTTTATTGTTAGCAAGTAATAATGGTTCATTTAATAGTTGAGCTAATTTCTTTACTAATTCAATTTGGGCTTCTAATTTACCACATTTAGTAAAGAAATCAGCCGGTCCTTTTTCAAAAGCATTGGTAACTTCATCTTCACTTAAAGCATTAGTAGCTCTAACATATAAGTTTATTCCTTTTTGTAAAACATCACTATATGCTTTTAATTGATCATCAATGCTGTCATGATCATTAACAAAAATTGGGGTTTGTTCTAATTGCCCTAATCACAT
>JAGBOP010000023.1 GCA_017633835.1 bacterium | reverse complement strand
ATAAGTTACATAAACACTGTAAGCAATTCTTAGTGCATCAGTCGTAGCAAACCCATAATAAGTATGTTCATTTAAGACATCATCAATTGAATCCTCACTATATCCTTTAGTTTTTCAGGTTTCAATTAAATATACCATTTTTCGTAATGGTAAATCTTTGGTAGCAATTCCTTTTTCCTTATAAATTTCTTTTAATAACGATGTTTGAGCTTCTTCATCCAAAATGTTGAAATTCTTATTACGGTTTAATCTAGTAATTTCACTACGTAAAATCCGAACGCATAAGGAGTGAAAAGTGCAGATGTAATCAAGGTCAGATTGGTGAATAGCTTCTTTAATTCTACTTCGCATTTCGTTAGCAGCTTTATTAGTAAAAGTAACTGCTAAAATGCGTTTTGGTAATAACCCAAAGTTTTCAACGACGTAGATAAACCGACACGTTAACACGTGGGTTTTACCTGTCCCAGCTCCAGCAATAACTGCTACTGGTCCCATTGAAGCACTCACGGCTTTTTGTTGTTGTTCGTTCAAATTATTAAATCAATTACTTTCCATGTTTTTTATCCTTCTTTTCACTATCCCGGATTAAAATTTCTAATTCCTTTTGGTTTACTTCCCCTGGTAGAACATTAGCATGTACTTTCTTTGGATCAATCTTGACATCTTTTTTAGCTTCATTAATTTCAGTTTGTAGTTGCTTAATATAAACAACAGTAGTATGACTTGCATCATCTTGAATGTTCATCTTATGACTACTAAAGAACATTCAGATGATAATAATGAAGTCAATTAAACCAATCACACTAAATAAGAAGACAAAGAAATATACTGCATTAAATGATTTAAATCCATTGGTGTTTGAACTTTGAATATAAGTCACATTAAAGTTCGCAGCTTTTGCTCCTAATCCTAAGCACACAAAACCATAAATGATTAACGCAATTGCCATGAGCATTCATAAAAAGAATTCCTTTCTGATTAATGCTCATAAGAAATATCAATAATTATTTTGGTGCGTTAAACTAATGGTAGTAATTTGGCAAATGGCTTTGCCTAATGTTCTTCCCTTGGTTCACCATGGAATTAACACAAACCACAAAAAGCACATCAAGAAGATTTCTCACGTATATAAACAATACTTTCACCCCGCAAAGAACTGACTAGTAATTTCGTGACTATATAAACTAATATCTTTACCAAACATCATCGGAATGAATTGAGCATAAGTAACATTATTGTTTGTTAACGCTGGTACGCCATGATAAAAGATGGCTGCTCCTGTAAAAAATAAAAAGAAAAATAACACAATTAAGTCAATGCATCTTGCTGCAATTCTGATTCACGCTGAAGCAATTAAATGCCTGGTTAATGGTTCATTATTGGTTGGTTTATTTTCTAAAATATAATGCTTTTTTTCCATGGTTCTTCTTTATGCATGCATTAATATAATATAAATAAATTATCATATATAATAATAACAAATATCAAAGTGTACTTAAAGTGGTAATAAAGACTAATTATATTAGCACCACCTAGACACAGTGGAAATAAGGAGAAAGAATGTTTGCAATTTTTACCACTGGTAATAAGCAATATAAAGTGCAACCAAATGATGTAATTTATGTTGACAAATTACCAAACAAAGAAAACGAAGAAATTAAGTTCGACCACGTTCTAATGGTTGATGACAAAATTGGCACCCCATACGTTGCTAACGCAAATGTTGTTTGCGAAGTCATCAAGCACGGAAAACAAAAGAAGCTTCACCTTTACAAATTTAAAAGTCAAAAGCATCACTTACGAAGACAAGGTCATCGCCAACAATACACGAAGTTATTAGTTAAAGCAATTAATCTATAGTTATTATGATTTACATTAACCATGCATCATTCACGTTAATCGTGAAAGGACACGAAGAACTTACTAATAACAAGTACGGACTAGTGTGCTGTGCGGTTAGTGCAATTACTAATTGTGCGATTAATTGTTTTAAAGAACATGAGTTACATGTCTTTAAACAAAAAGGATATTTACAAGTGCATTTAATTGCCAAAACTTACGTGAACCAAATTAAATGGCAAATGTTATTAAAACAATTATTTGTCTTATTTGTAACATACCCGCACATTATTAAGTGAACAGGAAGGAAGATTTCATGGAAAAACTAAGATATATTGTTGACTTACAAGAATTTGCTAGTAAGAAAGGGGTTGGTTCTACTAAGAACGGTAGAGATTCCAATCCGCAATTCCTTGGTCAAAAATTAAGTGATGGTGAACTAACTAAAGCCGGTCAAATTATCTACCGCCAACGCGGTAACAAAATTTATCCTGGTAAAAACGTGGGACAAGGTAAAGACTACACTTTATACGCTTTAATTGACGGAATTGTTAAATACAGCAAATATAAAGGTAGCAAAACTATTGTTGAAGTAATTCCGCACGAAGCGTAATTATCATTAGAAATGAAAAAATGTACCCCATTTTTTCATTTTTTTTATAAAATATTCTCTTTCACTTTATTTTTTAATAAGATATTTAGTGAAAAAATAATTAAGGAGGAACATTAATGAAGCAACAAGAATTAGATCAACCTTATGATCTATTAATTGGCTCTCATTTACCAATGTGTGCTCCGCACTATTTTTTACAAACGGTGCACACTGCGATTGCTTTTGGGGAAAATGCGTTCATGTTTTTTACCGGGCCGCCCCAAAATACGATGCGAATTTCATTAGATAAATTGAATTTAGCAGCTGGGCAATCACTTTGACTGAAGCAAGGATATAGCTTGCACAATTTAGTAGTGCACTGTCCTTACATCATCAACCCAGCCACCAGTGACCAACAAAAGCAACGGTTTTGTATCAATTTTCTTTATCAAGATGTCTTAAGGACCAGTCAAATGGGCGTTAAGTATTACGTTTTACATCCAGGAAAATACATGGATGCTGATTTAGAAACTGGAATCAAAAACTGTGCATTTGTACTTAACGAAGTACTAAAAGCACTTGGTGAAACTGTTGATGTATGTATTTGTTTGGAAACCATGGCAGGTCTTGGCACTGATATTGCCAGCACGTTTACCAACATTAATCGCATTATTGTCCAAATTAATGATCGTTCCAAGATTGGGGTATGTATTGATACGTGCCACATTTGGGACGCAGGATATGATGTAAACGATGTTGATAACGTGTTAACCGAATTTGATAACGCCATTGGTTTACCATACTTAAAAGTGATTCACTTAAACGATTCAAAAAATGGGTTTAAATCCCATAAGGATCGCCACGCCAACTTAGGATATGGCCAAATTGGATTTAACACTTTATTAAAATGAGCATGACATCCATTAACAAACCATGTCATTAAAATATTAGAAACTCCCCTTGTGAATGGACAAATGCCATACAAGGAAGAGATTTCGATGATAAAAAATACAAAATTTGACGATTGGATAAAAAATGAACATTAAAGTAGAAGACAAAAAAATAATTAAACAAAAAATTTGGGACATGTTTGCCCAAAATCATTTAAGAGTAACTGACGCAAGAAGAGCCATTATCGATGTGCTACTTCGTGGTTGTCATCACTCACATACTATTAATGCAATTAGGGAACATTTAAAAAATGCTTCCATTAAAATTACCGTCGCATCAATTTACAATAATCTCGCTTTACTTAATGATTTAGGCATTATCATGGGATATTACAATTTTGCCGAAAATGAAGTTGCTTTTGAATTGAATGTTTTAAACGAAAAAATCCATGTGCATTTTTATGACGTGGACAAAAAGAAATACGTGTATGTTGGTGATTCCCCTGAAGTCATTAACCTTTTAAACGAAAGGTGTGCATCACTAGGTTATGATTTAACCGTTGGAATTATTACCTTACACGTCAAAAAACACGCTGATAGTACTAAAGATGCAAAAGCAATTAATCAAAATAATAAAATTCCATCAACCCAAGATAATGTTTCAAAGAATTAAAAATTAAATATAATTACTAAATATATATTAAAGTTGTAGCACGTAGAAGTTGGAACAAATGGTTCTAACGTTAAACTACATAAAGAACATGGAGGTGTTGCTTGTGGCTGCAAAGAAAACAATTACCCGTTACGCAAAGTTAAACCTCATTGGTGGACAAGCTAAACCCGGACCAGCATTAGCGTCCGTTGGAATTAACATGGCTTTGTTTACTAAACAATTTAACGATGCAACGAAGGATCAAAACGGCAAGGTAGTTGCAGTTTGAATTACTGCGTACTCTGATAAATCCTTCGATTACGTTATTAAAACAACTCCTGCTTCCATTTTAATTAAGGAAGCAGCAAAGGTTCAAAAAGGAGCAAAGAATCCAAAGACTGATCATGTTGCTTCTATTACCCACGACCAAGCATTAAAAATTGCTCGGGCCAAAATGAAAGATTTAAACACGACTGATGAAGAAGCAGCAGTTCGCATGATTGCTGGTACAGCAAGAAACATGGGAATTACGGTGGAAGGTTTAGATCAAAAGAATGATAAAAAACCAGCTGGTGAAGCACCAAAGGCTGAACCAGTTAAAGCTGAAGCAGGAAAGGAAGGTAAATAATCATGAGTAAGCATGTTGGCAAGAAAATGAAAAATGCGATTACTTTATATGATCCATTAAAAGTATACCTTCCTGAAGAAGCTGCTCCAATTGTCAAGAAAGTATCTTATGCAAAATTCCAAGGTCCAATTAATATTGCAATTAAATTAAACTTGGATACGACCAAAGCTGAACAACAATTAAGAGGAACCATTTCTTTACCAAATGGTACTGGAAAACAAGTTCGGATTGTTGCACTAGCTGATAACGTAAGCAAAGAAGACGCAAAACAAGCAGGCATTGATTATTTAGGTGGTAAGGATTTAATTGATAAGATGAAACAAGGTTGATTAGACTTTGATTTAATCATTACCATTCCAAAATTCATGCCTGAATTATCCAAACTTGGTAAGATTTTAGGACCACGGGGCTTAATGCCAAACCCTAAGACCCAAACAGTAACGACTGATATTATTGGCACTGCAAAATCCTTTAAGAAAGGTCGTTTTGAATACCGCACTGATACATACGGTATTATTCACTGTCCAATTGGTCAATTAAGTTTTACTGATGAACAATTAGCAGAAAATATCAAGTTCATGATTGATACCATTCGTACAAGAAGACCAAGCACTGTTAAAGGTGACTTTATTCAAAGTGTTGTAGTGGTACCAACAATGGGACCTGCAGTAAAGGTAAAATTCTAAGATTTTACTTCTTCTTCAATAAAATAATCAGGTCAATCTCCTGATTATTTTTTTATTAAATAAAAATTAAGCACATTAAACAAGAAATTATGGAACAAGAAAACAAAGTAAATGAACAACAACCAGTTGCTGATCAAACTGATTTAAATGCAGATAAAATGAACGACCAACAAGTAAACCGGTTGAGACACTTGCAAGCATTAAAAGATTTACAATTAGATCCCTTTTTAATTACGAAAGTAAACCGTACTTGCACCTTGCAAGAATTTCGGAATAAATACCAAAATTACACCCATGAACAATTGCAAGAAATTGGCAAAGACATGCTCGAAGTAGTAGCAGGTAAAGTAATGGGAATTAGACAAACTTTTGGTCAACTACAAGATTTTAGTGGTCAATTGCAATTTTACATTTATAAAAAAGAATTTGATCCAGACGCTTTTCATATTTTTAAATCATTACTTGATATTGGTGACTATATAGAAATTACTGGTTATCCAATGAAAACAATGACTGGAGAATTAACCATTCGGATTAAATCCTTTAAGATTATTAGTAAAGCATTGCGGCCACTACCTGAAAAATGACATGGATTAGTTAACGAAGAAATCAAGATTCGTAATCGTTACCTTGATTTAATTATGAATAAGGATTCACGCGATCGCTTCATTTTACGCTCTAGAATTATTTCCCAAATTCGTAATTACATGGAAAATGATGGTTACATTGAAGTGGAAACCCCAATTTTACAAGAATGCATTGGGGGTGCATCTGCAAGACCATTTATAACTAAACATAATACTTTAAACCGCAATTTATACTTACGGATTGCAACTGAATTACCATTAAAAAAGATTATTGTTGGTCAATTTGAAAAGGTTTTTGAAATTGGTCGAATCTTTCGAAATGAAGGAATTGATCCGGTTCACAACCCAGAATTTACCAGCATGGAAGCATACTGTGCATACAGCGATTTAAAAGATATGATGACATTATGTGAAGGATTATTTCACAAAATTAGTGAACTTAATCACATTACCACGGTTAAATTTCGTACTTATGACATTGATTTAACTAAACCATTTGAAGCTATTAGCATGCTTGATTGCATTAAAAAATATACCAACATTGATTTTACTAATCTATCGGATGAACAAGCCATTGCCTTAGCAGATGAACATCATATTACCATGCAACCACATGAACGCACATGAGGTCATATAGTTAGTTTATTCTTTGAAGCATTTTGCGAAGCAAAATTAATTAACCCAACTTTTGTTTATGATCATCCACTTGATATCACTCCATTAGCAAAAAAACTTGCTAATAATCCACGGTTAACCCACCGGTTTGAATTATTCATTGGCGGTAAAGAATTTGCCAATGCTTATGCTGAATTAAACGACCCAATTGACCAAAAAGAACGGTTTGCTAAGCAATTAGAAGAAAAGAACCTTGGTAATAGCGAAGCAAACGAAAATGATAAAGATTTCATTGTCGCCATGGAATATGGTTTACCACCAACTGGTGGAATTGGAATTGGTATTGACCGTTTAGTCATGTTGTTTACCCAATCTGATTCGATTCGACAAATCTTATTCTTCCCTACCAACCGGGATGCGAATAAGATTTAGTGGTTTTAAAAAAATATTATTATTTATAATTAATACTGATTATTGAAAGGAATACAAATATGATTAAAATAATTGAAGAAAAAAATGATACTGAAAAACATCTTCATACTATTACTTTAAGTTTCGATAAAGACGAATTCAATAAAGCAAGAGAAGCAGTTGAACGCAAACTAGCTGAAGACATTGAAATTAAAGGTTTCCGCAAAGGAAAAGCTCCATTAGATGAAGCAAAGAAATACATTAATCAAACTGAATCTTTAAATAAAACAATGAACAAGTTAGCAACCGAAGGTTGACACTGAATTGTTAAAGATTACCGTGATCACCCTGAAAAAGATCCTAACTTCTTCATTGACCGTGATCCAAAGACTTTCCCTGAAGGTTTTAAAGATGACAACATGGAAATTCGTTATATGTTTGATTTAATTCCTGATGCATCAGTTGATTTAAACGCAATGAAGTTAACCGTTAAACCAAGTGATGTAACAGACGAAGAAGTACAACAACGTATTAACCAAGAAATTGAAAATAATGCAACCTTAGAACCAAAAGCTGAAGGTTCAGCAGTTGAAAAAGGTGATACTGCTGTACTTGACTTTGAAGGCCGGGTTTATGGGGAAGATGGTAAATTGGAAGAAACTCCATTTGAAGGTGGTAGTGCTAAGCAATTTGACTTGGAAATTGGATCAAATCGTTTCATTCCTGGTTTTGAAGACCAAATCATTGGCATGAAGCCAGAAGAACAAAAAGACATTGAAGTAACCTTCCCTCACGAATATAATGAAAAATTCCGTGATAAAAAAGCTTCTTTCCACATTACTTTGCATGAAATTAAGCAAACTCACCGTCCTGTCTTTGATGAAGCATTCATTAAATCATTAAACATTCCTGATGTTGATAACGAAGAAAAGTTGCGAGCACACTACAAAAATGAATTGGCAAAGCAAAAAGCTGAAACATTTAAAGAAGACGCAATGCGTGAAATCAGTGAAGAACTAGTAAAGAACAGTAAACTTTCTTACTATCCTGATTTCTTAGTAAGCGAAGAAGTTGAACGGATTAACCAACAAACTGAACAAATTCTAAAGGCATATTACAACAAAACTCTTGATGAATATCTTGAATTAGTACACCAAACTAAAGAAGAACACATGAAGCAAATTGAAGAAAATGCTAAGAACAACATTCTTTTATACTTTGCCATTAATGCGGTTGCTAAACAAGAACACTTAAGTGTAACGAAAGAAGAAATTGATAAGAAGATGGATGAAGAAGCCATCAAAAATCAATTAAAGTCGATTGAAGAAAAGTACAATCCCGACAAGAAGGAAGATGTTACTGAACAAATTCGCAATGATGTAAGAATGCAATTAGGTGTTAACATTGTGAAAGAAAAAGTTGATAACTTCCTATTTGACATGCTAACTAAGAAGCAACAAGAAGAAAGTGCTTCAAGTGACAATAAATCCGAAACTGCTAGTAAATAATTAATATTCCCATATAAAATATAAAATAGCAAACTACTTAAAAGTTTGCTATTTTTATTAAAAAAATTAGCACTCTTTTATTAAATGTGCTAAGATTATATAAACCTTAGAACTAAAGGAGAGATAAAAGATGAAACTTCCAGTATTAATTACTCGTGATACCATTGTATTCCCTGACCATGAAGTCCAAATTGAAGTTGGACGTGAAATCAGCATTAAAGCAATCAAGCTTACCCAAAACTTTGTGCCCGATCCTAATGATGCTGATAGTGATTCATTAAAGGACATGATTCTTGTCGTTCCCCAAATCGACATGAATCAAGATGATATTACGAATGTTGATCAATTTTATAAATACGGCACTTTAGCCAAAATTACGGAATGTAAACAACTTAATGCGAACGATGAAGAATATTCGTTAAAGCTAATGGGTGTATGCCGCATTAAGTTAAGCAACTGTGAATTTGATGGCGAACAAGACTGTTTCATGGCTGATTATAGCAAGATTGCTAATCGCTATGTTACAGACGGGGGCAATGTTGCATTAAAAGAAAAAATTATTGATCAAATGCAACAATTAAACCAATTAGATCCAACTAATTACACATGAACTAGTGATGAAATTAAGCAACTAGAAAACCAAGCTAACTTTTCCAAGTTTGTGGACCAAGTTGCTTTACTTGCTAATTTTTCTACTGCTGATGAAGATTACTTGCTTGGTGAGCAATCAGTCATTAGTCGGTTGGAAAAAGTAGTTTCCATTCTTGATAACCAAATTACCAAGATTAAAAAGAACCGGCAACAACCAAAAGTTGATAGTAATTTTTCCAAAAAAGTTGATGGCGAAATCAATGCCAAGATTAACAATGATTTAACCAAGCAACAACGTGAATTCTACTTGCGTGAAAAATTAAAAGCCATTCGGGATGAATTAAACGAAGACGGTAGTGAAGATTCGGTTGATGCAATTAGAGATAAAGTTCAATCTAATCCATATCCAGAACACATTAAGAAGAAAATTCTTGCGGAATTAAAACGTTATGAAACTTCCCAAATGCAAGAAGCATCAATGATTAAGTCATACATTGACTGATTAGTTAATTTGCCATGATGACAAAAAACAACTGACAACAAAGATATTACTAAAGTAGAAGAAGTACTAAACAAGAGCCACTACGGTTTAAAGAACGTTAAGGAACGGATTTTGGAATATCTAGCAGTATTTACTAGAAAACAAAATTCCAAAGCTCCAATCATCTGCTTAGTAGGTCCACCTGGAGTTGGTAAAACCAGTTTAGCATTTAGTATTGCGAATGCATTAGGCAAGAAGTGTGTTAAAGCTTCCTTAGGGGGAGTAAGAGATGAAGCTACCATTAAAGGACACCGTCGTACTTATTTAGGTTCAATGCCAGGTCGGATTATTACTGGGATGAAAAAAGCAGGTGTAATTAACCCAGTGTTCATTTTGGACGAAATTGATAAATTATCAGCTTATGATAGTGAACGCGGGGGTGATCCTGCTAACGCTTTACTAGAAGTACTTGACCCTGAACAAAACAACCGCTTTAGTGATGATTACATTGAAGATGAATATGACCTATCCAAGGTAATGTTCATTACCACTGCTAACTACGAAGAAAATATTCCTGAAGCTTTACACGACCGGTTGGAAATTATTCGCTTATCTAGTTACACTGAAAATGAAAAAGCATCCATTGCCAAAGAATATTTAATTCCTCGCACTTTGGAATCATATGATTTAACACCTGAACAACTATCATTTACTGATGATGCTATTAAATATTTAATTCGTTCGTACACCATGGAAGCTGGGGTGCGGGAACTTGAACGGTTAATTCAACGGATTGCTCGAAAATTCATTGTTCGGATGAACAAAGGTGAAATTGACCACCAAGTAATTGATAATGATGCGGTTAAAGCATATTTAAAGAAAGAAATGTATAACTACACCAAACGGGATGAAGAACCAGTCCCAGGCGTAGTTAACGGGATGGCTTATACTTCTGCTGGAGGTGACTTACTTCCAATCGAAGTAACATCTTATAAAGGTAAAGGTAATTTAACCATTACTGGTAATTTAAAGGAAACCATGAACGAATCCGTTAAAGTTGCATTAGGATTTGTTAAAGCAAATGCCGAAAAATACCGCATTGATCCAAATATCTTTAGCAAGATTGACTTACACGTGCATGTTCCTAGTGGGGGTATTCCAAAAGATGGACCTAGTGCTGGTGTTACCTTAGTAACTGCTATCTTATCATGTCTAAAGAAATGTCCCGTTCCTTCTACCATTTCGATGACGGGGGAAATTATGCTTCGTGGTAAGGTTGGTATTATTGGGGGCGTTAAGGAAAAGACCATTTCCGCATTTCGCAGTGGTATTAACGAAATCTTTATGCCAATTGATGACGAAAAGTACTTGGATGATGTTCCGGAAGAAATCAAAGACAAGATTACTTTCCACTTCGTCAAAGTTTATGACGATATTTACAACTGCTTATTTAAGCAATTTGACGAAGAACACATGAATGAAGATCAATCTAACTTGCCAGCTATTGAACCAGTTAAAGTAGCTGAACAAAATGAAGATGAAGACAAGGACGAATAGAATCTAAATCATCAATAAAATAAGAATGGGATTAAATCCTGTTCTTATTTTTTATTTAATTTAGTAAAATATTTACTATGTTAGTACATGAAGGAGTTTTAAAGAACAATGGACTGATCTGATAAACAAACCCAAGAAATTGCATGGAAAAATGCATCTAGTTTTGAAACTGATGATCCACACCAATGAAAAGTATGTTACATTTGCTATCCCGATTTTAAGGATAAGTTTGTAAATGGAACAAGATTCCCTGATGGAAGAATCATGGAAAAAGATGAAGTAAGAATGTTACATGATTTATACAACCGCAATGATAAATTATTTGGTTGAGTAGTTGATCATATTGATGGTAATGAACTAAATAATGATCCATCAAATCTTGTCGCAGTACACTGCATCTGCAAAAAATCTAAAAAAGGTGCTGATTATACGGAACTATTCAAGAAATATAAAAAAAATAGTATTCAATAATTTTTCATATAAAATTTAAGTGCAATATATCAAAGACAGCAACGAACTTTTTAAAAAAGTTTTAAAAATATTGCTTAGATATATTATTCATCATTTTTTTGATATATTGTGAAATTAAAATATCAACATGAGTAAACAACAAGAATTAAAACGCCAAGAAGTTGCTGAAATTGTTAATGCATTAAACCAAGCAAAATCATTCATTTTGTTTGAATATACGACTTTAACTGGAAAAGAAATCACTCAACTTCGGAAAGAATTACATGGTCATCATGCTTCGATGCACGTATATAAGAACACCTTATTACGCCGAGCATTACAACAAGCAAATATTTCCGTTGATGATAAACTTTTACAACATGCTAACGCCATCATTCTCATTGATGATGACAGTGTTGATGCTTTTAAAGACTTTGCAAAGTTATTAAAAGATCGGGAAATTGCAAAGCCAGAAGCAAAGAAGATTCCTGTTAAAGCAGGATTATACGAAAAGAACTTGATTGATGGAAACACAGTCTTAACCATTGCAAGTTTACCATCCCGCAAGGATCTTTACAGTATGTTGGCTTGCGTATTAAATGCACCACTTACCAATTTAGCATATGCAATTAAACAAATTGCAGAAAAACAACCTGCTACCAAGTAGGAAATTAAAATATTAAAAAGGATAGTTAATAACTAATTTAAATTATGGCAAAATTAACAAAAGAAGAAATCATTGATTCTTTAAAAGAAATGACTGTCGTTGAATTAAACGACTTGGTTAAAGCAATCGAAACAACCTTTGGAGTAACTGCTGCTGCTCCTACTGCTGCTGCTCCAGCTGCTGGGGCTGCTGCAGGTGCTGAACCTGCAACTGTTACTGTTAAGGTAACTGGTCTAGCTGACCCAAGCAAGAAAGTTGCAGTTCTAAAGGTTTACAAGGAAATCACTGGTCTTGGTTTAATGGATGCAAAGAAGGCAATTGATGCTTTACCTGCAACTGTTAAGGAAGACATTAAGAAAGAAGAAGCTGCAGATCTAAAGAAGAAATTAGAAGATGCAGGTGCAGTTGTTAGCGTTGCTTAATGACTGCTTACCTTTCTTGAAAACAATAAATAATAAAAAAGCAAAAGGAATGCACTTCTTGTATTCTTTCTGCTTTTTTTCGTCTTTTTTGTTATAATATTTCTCTCATTTTTAAATTTTATTTTTACCAAAGGAATCACAATTAACGATGCCTGACAATAATAAAAATAGCAAGCAAGAGCAAAAGCATTTTTCAACCCAGTCGCAAATGTTTACGGTCAAAAACATTATTCAAGACTTTAGTTTTAATAATGCCGACTTTAAACTTGCTAAATGGTACAACAAGATTTTTGGTAGCTCGAAATTTATTAAAGCGTTTTTACGTTTAACATTCCCTAGCTTATTCTGGGGATTGTTTACGGCGTTAGTGCCAATCTTGTTTAACACGATGATTAATGGGTTTTATCATGATGCTCCCATTGGAAATCAATTGTATTTAAGTGTCAACTATACCTCATATATTTATGGATATATTAACCCATTAGTTTCTTCATTTGTGTTTGCTGCTTTTCCCGCGTTTGGGAACTACATTGCCCAACACAATAAATTAAAACTGCAAGAAGTCATGCGTTGAGCCACGTACTTATCGCTTGGTTTTTGCACCGTGGGCTTATGTTTAGAAGAAGGATTTGCTAGTCAAATTGCTCTTCAATTAGTTTGACAATATACAGAACCAGTGACTGGAGTTGACTTAGTCCAACTAAATTACTCTATTATCTTAATTCGCTGGTTTGCTGTTTCGGGATTCTTTTACTGCTGACTATGACTTTATGTACCAACTCTATCCAGTATGAAGAATGCGAAATCATTATTTTATTCTTCCATTGTTGGTTTTATTTATTTCATTATTGCTTACACTAGTTATTTAGCTGCTACTTATGTTAGTGTTGGAAATGTTGAATTAGCACCAAGTGCAATTCAAGCCCACTTATACCAAGTTGATAACGGCATTGGGGGAATTTATTTAGGTTATTACATTATTCAACCTGTTTTCTTATGGTTTTATATTTACTGACCAAAACAATTTAAAGTTTGGGAAGCATCATTTTTAAATATCTTTATCCATTTATGAAACGGAATTAATGATTTAAATAAAAATTACCAATTAAGTACGAGAAAAAAACCCCAACGGTTTCCTTCCAATTTCCAATTGTTATCAATTAATAAAGATGAATATACTGACTACGAACGAGATTTATTAATGTTCCAAACTGGCTTTAAAGTTAAATGAGCAACTTTGGAACGATTATGAATCTTATCGTGAGCCATCTTGTTAGACCAAATCTTTTATGCTAGTTTAAACATTATTTTAGTTGTTTATGGAACTAACTTCCATGGATATTGAACGGATTGAAATGGAATTGTGGTTAATAATGATCCAAACTTAGCATTACACATGGCGAAGGAATATTACAAATTAATCCTTGCCAATGTATCTTTAATTTCCACTTATATTTTTACCATTTACAATGGTTTTAGTTTACTACCTCAATACTTTGTTTCTTATTACATTGGTAAAGGGGATAAACAAACTGCATACCATAACTCGTTAATTCTAACCAACTGATCCGTCATCATTGGTTTATTACTTGCCTTAATCATTGTGATTTATGGTAGTTTCATTAACGAATTAATTTATAGTTCTTCTTCTCCAAGTAACTTCTATTACTTTACTTACCATGGTACTAAAGTTGCACTAGGTACATATAGTCAACTATGAACTGATTCTTATTACATTGAATTAATTTACAGTTTAGCAGTAGTATTTGATACTAGTGTGGCGATGTGTTATTACATCCTGGTCGCAGGAGGTAGTAAATTCGTCATTTTAGCTGATAGTGCGTGCCAAGTAATTAACGTCATTGCTTTAATTGCTTTATATTACACTAACTACAATAACTTCTATGTTTATTACATGGTTAACCGGATTCACACTTTACTAAAAGCAGTGGTAACTATTTTAGTAATTTACTGCCATGGGGCCCTATGAGGAGTAGATTCCATTAGCAGTAAAAAGAGTTGGTTTAAACAAAAAATTATTAATTTGGAAAATTAGCAATTTGCATTAATAATAAATAGTGAAATATAATAACTAAATGAATTATTGATAAAGATAGAAAGGAATAAAACATGGTAGTAAATTCCAAAGATACAAAGAACTTTACTCCTTTAAAAGCAATTGACATTAAGGATGTAAAGGATCCAAAAAATCAAGAATTATTTAAGATCTATAAAGACGGTGACACCGAATACATGGTTTTAAGTGACCGCATTAACAGTAAAGGTGACAAGGACATTCAAACTGGTGACTTTGTTAATGCATTGCAAAAAGTATTGAAGGCAAAAACACCTTATTCAATTGATTTCGAATCATTTAATAAGTTTGGTATTCCCGAAAATGATTTAGTTGGCATGATTGTTAATGCCATTTATTACGGAGAAGAAATTCCACTAGAATACAAAGAAGAACATCCAACTAAGACAATTCAACACAACTTACAAATTGATGAAAGTGCTCACAAAGATGACATTGAAAAAGCAAAGGTAATTGCTCAAACATCAGTTTTTGTAAGAAAATTACAAGACACTCCTACTTGCTATATGCGTCCCCAAAACTTTGCTGAAGAAATGAGCAAGTTATTTGCTCCATTAATTAAAGCAAAGAAAGTTAAATTTATTATTCACGACGAAAAGTGATTAAAAGATAAAGGCTTTAACTTACTATTAGGGGTAAATGCTGGTAGTGCTGATCCTTGCTGCTTAATTGAAGTGCAATACATGGCTGGTAGCAAAGATGAAGGTACGACTGCTTTAGTTGGTAAAGGTGTATGTTTTGATAGTGGGGGTTATGACCTAAAGTGAACTCCACACATTCGCTGGATGAAATATGATATGACCGGTGCTGCTACAGTCATGGGAACTATTTACGCTTTAGCAGAAAACAATGTAAAGACCAACGTCGTTGCTTTAGGAGCAATGGTTGCAAACGAAATTGGTCCAAAAGCTCAACACCCAGATGATGTTTGAAAATCTTACAACGGTAAATACGTTGAAATTGAAAACACTGATGCAGAAGGTAGACTAATTATGGCTGATACAATTGCTTATGTTGTTAAAGATTTAAAGAAGCCATTAAATGTTACTCGACTTGTTGATATTTCAACTCTAACCATGGCAGTTATTTTAGCACTTGGTGACACTTACAACGGGGTATGAACTTCCAAGGATTCTACTTGAAAGCAATACCAAGATGCAGCTACGAAGGCTGGAGAACTAGTTTGAAGATTACCATTCCACAAAGACTTTAGAGACATGCTAAAATCTGACATTGCTGATATTTCCAATGCTGTAAGAAGCCCACTAGGTGGTTCTAGTCGAGCTGCTGAATTCTTACGCAGTTTCACTGATGACATTGATTATGTTCACCTTGATGTTTGTGGTACATCCTTTAAGGACAACAAAGGTCAAGCATCAATGCTACGTTCCATGTACAATTTTGTCAGTCCTCAAGAAGCAAACAAAATTGTGAAGAACATGAAATAATTGCTAGTAAGCAAGTTTGATTTCACAATTAATAATTAACTAAATTAATCGCAAAATAGAAGGAGAAGTTATTACTTTTCTTTCTATTTTTGTTTAATTACCTAAAACTTAAGTAATTATTGGTTGCTTGAGTGCAATAATCTTACCAAAATAAATTAACAATTAAATCAAATGAAAAAGCAAGATTAATTGATAAATAAATAAAATAGTAATTAATCAAAGAAAGGATATAAATATGCAAGTAAATTCTAAAGATACAAAAAACTTTACTGCTTTAAAGGCTATTGACATTAAAGAAGTAAAGGACCCAGAAAATAAAGTATTATTTAAAACCTACAAAGATGGAAACACCGAATACATGGTTTTAAGTGATCGGATTACTAAAGGTGACAAAGACATTCAAGTTGGTGACTTTGTCAATGCATTACAAAAAGTAATGAAAGATGCTAAAACACCATACTCCGTTGACTTTGAATCATTTAACAAATTTGGTATTCCTGAAAAAGACCTTGTTGGAATGGTTGTTAACTGTATTTACTACGGTGAAAAAATTCCACTAGAATACAAGGCTGAACACCCAACCAAGACGGTTGAACACAACTTAGTAATTGATGAAAAGAAAAATAAGGATGAAATTGCCAAAGCAGAAGTAATTGCTGACACTTCAATTTTTGTAAGAAGATTGCAAGATACTCCTACTTGCTACATGCGTCCACTTGATTTTGCCCAAGAAATCACCAAGAAATTTGCACCGCTAGTAAAGGCAAATAAAGTTAAATTAATCATTCACGACGAAAAGTGATTGAAGGACAAAGGCTTTAACTTACTATTAGGAGTAAACAAAGGTAGTGCTGATCCTTGTTGCTTAATTGAAGCACAATACATGGCAGGTAATAAGCAAGATGGTACCACTGCTTTAGTTGGTAAAGGAGTTTGCTTTGATGCTGGGGGTTATAACTTAAAGACTGCTGCTCATATGCGGTGAATGAAGTACGATATGAGCGGAGCAGCTACTGTTCTTGGCACCTTATATGCATTAGCCCAAAACAATGTTAAAACAAACGTGGTTGCTCTAGGAGCAATGGTTGCTAATGAAATTGGTCCAAATGCCCAACACCCTGATGATGTTTGAAAATCTTACAACGGTAAATACGTTGAAATTGATAACACTGATGCTGAAGGTAGATTAATTATGGCTGATACGATTGCGTATGCTGTTAGAGATCTAAAGCAATCTTTAAATGTTAACCGGTTAGTTGATATTTCCACTTTAACTGGAGCAATTGTTTACGCTTTAGGTGACACATACAGTGGGGTTTGAACTTCTAAAGATTCAAGTTGAAAGAAATATCAAGCAGCAGCAAACAAGGCTGGTGAATTAGTATGAAGAATGCCATTCCACAAAGACTTTAGAGACTTACTAAAATCAGATATTGCTGATATTGCTAACAGTGTCCCAAGTCCACTTGGTGGATCTAGTAGAGCTGCTGAATTCTTACGCAGTTTCACTGATGACATTGATTATGTTCACTTGGATGTTTACGGAACTTCATTTAAAGGTAACCGGGGTCAAGCATGCATGCTTCGTTCTATGTACAATTTTGTTAGTCCACAAGAAGCAAACAAAATTGTTAAGGACATGAAGTAATTGCCTTTAGCAATTGAAATTTACTCATTTATAATTAATTAAATTATTAAGAACAAAAATAGGAACGAAAGCAATGCTGCTTAACTTTCTATTTTTGTTTTTTATCTTTCATGATGTACTGCTAAAAATCATAATTTGATTTAATGAATAAAATAAAGATAATATAATAATGAAATGAAATATTGATAAATGATAGAAAGGAAATAAATATGCAAGTAAATTCTAAGAATACAAAGAACTTTACTCCTCTAAAAGCAATTGATATCAAGGATGTAAAGGATCCTGAAAACAAGGAATTATTTAAAACCTACAAAGACGGTGACACCGAATACATGGTTTTAAGTGACCGCATTACTAAAGGTGACAAGGACATTCAAGTTGGTGACTTTGTAAACGCATTGCAAAAAGTAATGAAAGATGCAAAGACACCTTACTCTGTTGACTTTGAATCATTTAACAAATTTGGTATTCCT
>JAGBOP010000022.1 GCA_017633835.1 bacterium | reverse complement strand
TCAAATTTAATGTAGAAATCTTCTGCAGTCAAACGGTAAGATAGGTCAGATAGTAACTTGTCAATAATTTCATCAACCACTTTATCAGTTAATGGATTGAAGAAAATAATTTCATCAATCCGGTTTAAGAATTCAGGTGTAAAGTGAGACTTAATATCTTTTTCAGCTCGTTCTTTATTACCGTTTAAAATTGCTTCACTACCTAAGTTACTGGTCATAATAATCACTGTATTCTTAAAGTTAATGGTACGACCTTGACCGTCCCGAAGTTGTCCATCGTCTAACACTTGCAAGAAAATGTTTAGTACATCAACATGAGCTTTTTCAATTTCATCAAGCAAGATTACTGAATATGGTTTATTGCGAACCGCTTCAGTTAATAATCCAGCTTGTTCATAACCAACATAACCAGGAGGAGCACCAATTAATTTGGAAACTTCATGCTTTTCCATATATTCAGACATATCAATCCGAATCATGGCTTTTTCACTGTCAAATAAGCAGTATGCTAATGCTTTAGCAAGTTCAGTTTTACCAACCCCAGTTGGTCCAAGGAACATAAATGAACCAATTGGTCGGTTTGGATCATTAATTCCTGCTCGACCTCTTAAAATTGCATCTGCAACTAATTTAACCGCGTGGTCTTGTCCTTTAACACGCCGTTCAATGTCATATTGAAGATTTAGTAACTTTGTTTTTTCACTTTCCAATAATTTACTTAATGGAATACCAGTTGATTTAGAAATAACTGCTGCCACATCGTTTTCAGTTACTTCATCTTGCACTAACATTGATTCACCATTTGCTTTTAATTTGCTTTCGGCTTCTTCAAGTTGTTTTTCAAGAGCCGGAATAGTTACATATAACAATTTAGATGCAGATTCAAATTCACCTTCAGCTTGGCGATCTTCAACTTCGTTTTTACGAATTTGAATTTCCTTTTTAATCCGGTTAGCATGTTCAAGGGCAGTTTTTTCACTTTGTCATTCTTTGAATAACTTTTCTTGTGTTGCTTTTTTGGTCTTTAAAATTTCATCAATTTCTTCTAACCGTTTAATTGATTTTTCGTCAGTTTCATTCTTTAATGCTCTGCTTTCAGTTTCTAAGTGAATGATTTCACGGTTTAGTGCGTCAAGATCTTCAGGCATCGAGTTCATTTGGGTTTTGATCTTGGCTGCTGCTTCATCGATTAAGTCAATAGCCTTATCAGGCAAGTAGCGGTCATTAATGTAACGTTCGGACAAGTTAACTGCTGCTACTAAAGCACTATCGTGGATTTTAATTCCGTGGAATAATTCCCATCGTTCTTTTAATCCCCGTAAAATCGTCAATGCTTCAGTTTTACTTGGTTCTTTAACATAAACTTTACTTAACCGCCGTTCAAGTGCAGCATCTTTTTCAATGTATTGGCGGTATTCATTTAAAGTGGTAGCACCAATTAATTTGATTTCACCCCTTGCCATCATTGGCTTTAGGATGTTAGCTGCATCCATTCCTCCGGAGGAGTTTTTACCAGTACCAATTAATTCATGGATTTCATCAATGAACAAAATAACATTACCATTATCTTTAACTTCTTTGATTAAACTAGTAACCCGTTTTTCAAATTGTCCTTGGTAACTAGCACCAGAAATTAAAGCAGGGACAGATAGATCATAAATTTCCTTATTCTTTAATTCTTCTGGTACTTCACCACGCACAATGCGGATGGCTAAACCTTCCACAATGGCAGTTTTACCAACTCCTGGTTCCCCAATTAAAATAGGGTTATTTTTACTTTTACGTGAAATAATTTCAATAATCCGGCGAATTTCTTCATCCCGTCCGATGACGGGGTCAATTTTACCCTTCTTAACTTCTTCGTTTAGATTCCGAGCAAAATTTTGAAGAATATTCGTATCGTGACTTGGTTCATAACTAAAATTCATCTTTTTTCTTCTCCATTCGTCACTGTAAATTATATATGAAAATACGAAATTTTAGCAATCAAATTAGTAGAGTGCTAATATAAAAAAGAACAAAAAAAGAAACCTACTTGGAGGTAGATTTCTTTAGTTGTTGGATGTAAGATTGAATAATTAAATATGCACTTACTTGGTCTTTTGATTTTCTTACTTGATCATGATTTAATCCTATTTCATATAAATCTTCAGTTGCAACGTAAGTGGTATATTGTTCATTGACTAACTTAATTTGTAGCTTCGGGAAAGTTTTTAGTAATAAATCATAAAGACTTTGGACATTTAACGTGGTCTGATTAGCATTTCCGTTTAATAACGTGGGATAACCTAACACAATGGTGTCAAGTTCATTTCCATAATAATCAACTACCTTTTTTAATTGATTAACTAATTCCACCATTGAACTAGTTTTGATATTTTTAAGGGGAGAAATAATTAGTTGATTGTAATCAGTAATGGCTAATCCCGTTATTTTCGTGCCATAATCAATCCCTAAAATTCGCATTTTATAGTTTTAATAATTCACTTCAATCCTTTTCATCAAAGTTAATGGTAGCTCCCCCTTGGTAGTATGTACCTTTACCTCCAAAGTTACCTTTTACTGCTTTGCTTATCTTGTCAAGAATTGGACTTAAATCTAATTGATGTTCTTGTAAATATTTTTTGTTTGCTTGAACAAAATAACCATAACCAGTTGGTAGTTTGTTGATAATTAACACCAATGTTTCAATACTGTTAGTATTTGCTCTTAAAGCTTGCATGATTGCTTTTGGTTCTAAATTATTAACAATTACTATTTTTTGCTTATTCTTAATTTGGTTACTAATATCACTTAAAACTTGTTGTTTAGCTTGCTTTTCTTTGGCAGTTGTATATGCATTTAAGGAACTAGCAATTAAATCAATTTGTTCATGAATATTTAAATTTGCTTCGTAATTAATTGGATGGTTAGTTCATTTTGCAAATTCATCATGGTAATGTTCAATCAATTGCTTTAGTTCATTCTTAACGTGCAATTCATCATTGTAGCATTTTGCATATCCTTCAATTCTTCAAGTACCAGATCCTAATGAAGAGTAAGAAGTAATCTTAATCATTTCAATGTTAGCAGTGTTGTGAACGTGTGTACCCCCACAAAGTTCCAAACTAACATTACCCATTCTAATTAAGCGAAGCACTTTTTGCTTTGCATACATGTAACCAAATTCCATGATGGCACCCATTTCCCGG
>JAGBOP010000021.1 GCA_017633835.1 bacterium | reverse complement strand
TTCTTCTTCAATTTTGCAAGGGCATCAATTGTCAATAATCATGTGTTCTTTTAGACGGTAGTCATTCTTAGCATCAAACCGAACTTGAAGTAATTTCTTTAAGCACTTAATTTCGCATAAATCTTCCTTAATGTTTGCTAAGTGTTCACTAAATTTAACACCTTCATCACTAAAGGAGTGGAAAACATCTTCTTCCGTAATCTTGCGTTGTTTGTGCATAATAATGCGTAAACCAAAAACTGCTAGTTTTTTGTTTTTGTGAAGTAGTTTTCTTACGCAAATTCCGGTGTTATCATCTTCTTTGAAAATTTCTGCTACTTTCAAGAAGTCAGTAACGCCACTGCGTTGGCTCATTTGCTTTGGGCATTCGTTGTTTCTTCATGCAAAATATAGGAACATATTTTGATAATCTTTGCAAACAACAACAAGATCATCAATTAAATGATTGAACATGCAATTTAAATCGTTCAATCCTTCTAAATAAGCTTTTTTAGTCATGATTCTATTACCTTTCTATTAATTCTCTTCAGTTTGTTATTTTAACGCAAACTATGCATAAATAACATAATTTTTACGAGTTTATTTTGCAATAAATTTCCTACCTTTATTTCTTTAGGAATTTACGCAATTTAAGTAGGGATATAAAAGGACTAAGTTTAGTGAAAAACTTAATCCTTTGTTGCGATATTAATTATTAATTTTATAAAGATGAATGCTTTTAAACAAGTAAGTTATGAGGATAAGTGTTTTAAATGTTAAAAGCAGTTATTTAGCACTTAAATAATAAATTACTTATTTTTGTTGCAGCATGATTCTTCGCATTTGCTATTTTCATGCGTGCAAGAATCTTTGCTTGCTTTGCAGCAACTAGAGCATTCCTTAGTTGCTGGTTCGCTAAACTTTTCAATAAAGTTAGCAGTATAGGTTGGACTGTTTGGGTCTTTGTGACATACACAAACACATTCAAAACCACAACTACCACCTTCACATGCACATTTACTATCTTCGTCTTTTGCTGATCAATCGTCAATAATCATGTGTTCAATTAGTTTGTAGTTGTTGTAAGGATCAAAGCGAAGGTGTAATGCCTTCTTCATTGCTTTAATCACTGCCAAGTCTTCTTTAACTTGTCCTAGATGGTGTGAGAATAGCAATCCTTGGTCGCTAAATGCATTAACAACTGTAGCTACATCTAATTTTTGTTGTTTGTGAATAACAATGTGAATTCCTCATGCAGCCAATTTCTTGTTGCGGTGAAGAACCTTGCGGATGCATACTCCTTCATTATTGTCTTCTTTAAATACGTTAACAATTTTAATGAAGTCATTAATTCCACTTTGTTGATTTAATACATCGTAATTTTCGTTCTTTTTGGAAGTAACGTATTGTAGAATGTGTTGGTAATCACGGCATACTGCCACTAAATTATTTAATAAACGGCTAAACTTTTGGTTAAGTTCAAATAAACCGTCTTCATATTCTCATTTTGTCATAAATTTTTATACCTTTCCTTTTTTTATCTCAACATTTTCATTTTAGCAAAAAAGAAAGAATCTTAACCTTATTTAGATTTATTATGTTTAACAAAAAAAGTGATTAAGAACTTAATCTCAATCACTTTCTTTGTTTTTATCAAATAAAAATTATTCAATTAAACCTTCCTTTGGAACTTCGTTGAAAATGTCTTTATAGTGATGCTTAATAATAGCATTTAATGGTCAAATTTCACTATAGCGACGTGGTTGTGGAAGGTCAAGGTATTTATAAATGAAAGTAGTAGTCATAATGAAAATAGTTAAGGAATAACATGCTGCACCAACTGGAACACTATAGAAGAAGAATCACATTGCTCTATTAGTTTGTGGTAAATCAATTTGTTGTTGGGTTAATCCAGCATTTAAGGCATCTTTATTGTGAATGGCAATTGCCATAAAGATAAAGACAAGTGGAATATTATAAATGCATGAACGTAATAATGCAACTACATAAGCAGTACCTAATCTGTTAGTTGATCTAAATACAAACATTCCTCCAGTAGCTAAACCCATGATTGGAATTTGCATTAATCATACTCAGATTAATTTACCCGCACTTTGTAATTGGTAGTCAGGAGAGTTAGCATTTACTTGAAACCAGGAAAGTAAACCATCTTTAATTGGAGCACAAAAACCAATTAAACCAAAGACAATACCGCCAAGTACTACAATGTACGACATACTTCATCAGTATGCTTGTTTAACCCGGTGGTTTTTATGAGCACTATAGTTATAGGAGAAGATTGGGTCTACTCCTCTTACTAATCCAAAGATAGTAAAGAAGAATAAACTGATGATTGGACTTACTGCTCCTAAAACTGATAAGTAGTATTCACCCCCAACTTGGGGAATAATTTGCACAGTTACGTATGATACTTGGTTCATTAAGATAATGTTAAACACACTAAATGTTACAGTCCCAATTAACATACTTAAACCAAATAAAATTAATTCTCCCATCGTGCGTCATGTTAAGTACATGTATTCTTTATTTAAATACTTAAAGTTAGCACATGATCGCAATTTAGAGTCAAATTGAATGTAAAGTCCATACCAAAAGTTTTGAATGATTCAACCAATGACACTAGCAGTAGCAGCTCCATCCATCCCAATTTGGGCAACTTTAATGAACACATAGTCAAGGATGATGTTGATGATAACAGTCGAAACATAAATGATCATACTCATGACAATTGCTCCATCACTACGCACAATAACACTTAATGTTGTACCTAAGGCAAATAAGGTGCAACCAGCATCCATGATGAACATAAAGTCTTCAGCTCAACGAATGGAATAAGTTCTTACTAAAGCATAATAGTTATTTCAAGTAGTTAAAATACTACTTTGACTACCAACAATTGGTAAACTAAATTTACTTAAAGCACTTGGATTCATGGCAATTAAGTCTTTACTACTAATTGCTGAATCCATTAGTTGGAATTGAGTTAAATCAAGGAATTTGTCATTTTGCACTTGGGCATAATAGTGGTACATTCCATCTTTGAAGTTGTAATAAATCGTTTCAGTGTAATGACCATTGTTAGCACTAAAGATGTAAGCAAGGTTTCAATGGTGTAACATGGCGTTTTGTTCAGTTACAGCAAATAAACCATAAATATCTTCTTCTGATAGATGGTCAGATACGGCTTGAGCCGGGATGACAGTTGGGATTAAGATAATTAGCAAACAAAAACAAATAAACCCAGTAGTTAAACATCCTACAAAGGCATTTTGCCAAATGTAAGTAGCTTGTCGGTAATCCCCTTTTCCTAATGCTTGCGTATACTTAACACTTGTACCAACTGCAAACAAACTAGGAATGGCGTTTACAACAATACTTAGTGCTGCTGTTAATGAAACAGCAGAACGAACTACTCCTGCAGAATCAAACACGGTTAAACCCATCGTGTTTCCTACTGCATTTACCAAGTTTAACAACGCTCCTTGGTCCGTGCCTACTTGGCTAAACACGTGCGTGATTACCTCACTTCCGCCGTTCTCTTTAATAGCTTCAAGCATGTTATTAAAGATTCCGTTGCCATCATAAAAGAACAAACTATTAAAACTAAAATTATGGGTGTTAGGCATGAAGTTAACTAACATTAATTGGTCAGCAAACGTGAACAAT
Organism: bacterium; assembly: GCA_017633835.1. The sequence goes on along the minus strand of JAGBOP010000021.1, from coordinate 926 downwards.
CCCCCAAAGAATGACATTAATAACCCCGTGGCACCAATTTTAATAATTACTAACCAAATTGGTTCTAGACCATATAAACGTTCAGCTTTGGTTGCTTTGGCAAATTTCGCATTCTTGGGGACGTTATGGTGTTTTCTTAATGAAAACTTCTTTTTATTTTTATTTTCGTCACTTTGATTATTAGTTGCTTGTGGTTCCAAAATCCTTCCTCCTTTCCATTATTAGTGATAAGGATTTGATATTATAAAAAAATACAAGGATTACGAATGATGCATCCTTATCTCATATGAAAATTCATATATTAACCTACTTTAACATATTTTAATAAATTTTATGAATTTTTGTCTTTTTTTATGAAATAAAAAAGATTGGTAATTTTTAAAGGAAAAATCACTTAAAAATTACAAAAACAAAATTCCTAAAACTAATTAATAAATATCTAAAAAAATTACAATGAATTTTTTAGTGCTATTAATAAGCATTAAGTAATTTTCAAATATAATAAGTTAAACAAAATTAACAATGAACATGTCAAACCAAAAGTATTATTTTTTATTGCAAAAACTAAAAACTTGTTTATGGTTATTTTACAGTACATTAGCAACTTATTTAATTGGTTTCTTTTTATTTATTTTTAGCGTGGAAGTGATTGTCATTCATAGCACCATAAATGGTATTTATGTTTATAACAACGTTAATTTAGTATGAATCTTTGGCTTAATTATCATGTTCATTGCTTTCATTATTAATATCTTTCTATTTATTTATGTGAGAAAAACTGAACAATTAGTCATTAAACATGCACTTAAAGATGTGCAATATACGAATAAATATTTAAAGAAATGAAAGCAAAAAGTAATTAATCATTTATCAACTTTATGATATTTCTTAAATATCTTTAATATTGAAGTGTGAGTAAGATCAGT
>JAGBOP010000020.1 GCA_017633835.1 bacterium | reverse complement strand
CTGGGATCAATTCTTTGATCTTTTATTTTGTATAGCTGTTCATTTAGGTAATCAAGCACTAATGCTTCTTTTTTATCTTTACTGTAAGGATGACTAGTTCTTCTTTTCACTGGCTTGTTCTCCTAATTTCTTTTCAAGATCTACTTGTTGTTCAATAAAGCATTCAATGGTATCACCATCTTTAATGTCATTAAACCCACCAATGGTAAGTCCACATTCTTTACCTTCAGTAACTTCTTTGACGTCATCTTTTAAATGCTTTAAAGAAGCAATAATGGAAGTATAAATAACAATTCCATCCCGAATAACTCTAGCTTTAGCATTCCGAACCACTTTTCCTGAAACAACAACGCATCCAGCAATGGTGCCAACACTTGATGCTTTAAAGATTTGCTTAACACTAGCTTCACCAATTACACTTTCTTCATAAACGGGGTCTAATGAACCGATGAGAATGTGTTCAATTTGGTCTTTTAATGCGTAAACAACATTTTGGAATAATATTTTAACCCCAATGTTATTTGCTAAATCACGCACTAATTTGGATGGACGCACGTTAAAACCAATGATTAAAGCTTTACTTGCTTTAGCTAATTTAACATCTGATTCACTAATCGACCCAATCGCACTGCGAATAATTTTTAATGAAGTACCTGCAATGTTAATTTTGCTAAACAAATTTTTAATAGCTTCAATGCTTCCGTTTGCATCCGCTCGTAAAATAATGTTAGTTACCTTCTTATCAGTGGTATCTTCAGTATCTTTATTGCTTAATTCATATAAACGTTCTTCGTTAATTTGTTTCTTGGTTAATTTTAAAGCAATTGATTTAGCTAATTTTTCATCCCGCAAAGCAATGAAATGATCACCGGGGTTAGGAAGAGAATCAAGACCAGAAATTATCGCAGGAGTGGATGGTAATACTTCATCCATGTTTTCCCCGTTTTCATTTTTGATTGTGCGCACTCTACCAGTGGTACATTGGCACACAATGTAATCACCTTTCCGAAGTGTACCTTGTTGAACAATTACACTTACTTGCGGTCCTAAACCTTTATCAAGTTTTGATTCAAGGACTACTCCAATTGGTAAAGAATTAACTACAGCTTGGTGATCGTCAATATCAGCAAGTAAGAAGATGGAGTCAAGTAATTCATTAATTCCTTGTTTCTTTAAGGCTGATCCTTTCACACATAAGATGTCACCACCTCAATCTTCCACTAAAACATCATGGTCTGCTAGTTGGGATAAAACTTTATCAACGTTTGCTCCTTGTTTATCCATTTTGTTGATGAAAACAATTAGTTTAGCTTTGGATGATTTAGCGTGATCAATGGCTTCAATAGTTTGGGGCATGACCCCATCATCAGCAGCGACTACTAAAACAATAATGTCCGTAATTTCCGCCCCGCGAGCTCGCATTTCGCTAAAAGTTTCGTGACCAGGAGTATCAATAAAAGTAACTGGTTGATCATTATACTTAATTTGGTATGCACCAATATGTTGGGTAATTCCCCCTGCTTCCTTTGCAGCCACATGCGTGTTGCGAATTACATCAAGTAAACTAGTTTTGCCGTGGTCAACGTGGCCCATAATAGTAACAATTGGAGCTCGTTTAATATATTTTGCTCCTTCGGGATTAACTTTAATGTGATCAAAAATATTTTCTTCAGTAACTTCGTCTTCTTTCTTAAAATCAAGTCCAAAGTTTAAACATAATTCCCCAATTTGTTCTTCAGTTAATAAAGAATTAATATTTAAAATTTGGCCTTTAATTAAGAAGTAACGGATAATTTCGGAAGCTGGATGGTTGACACTTTTAGCAAAATCAGCTACCGTTAATGGAGAAGAAAAAACAAAGACATTGTCACTGTTTACTCCTACATTTACTTTATGCAATAAGGAATTGATTTCAATTGCCTTACGGTTATCAGCATTCTTTTTATTTTTTTGGTGGTCTTTTTTCATTGTTTTTTCCTCTCTTCTTTTTTAATTAATTTATTTTTAGAAATTATTTATCGTATTCAGTATCGTCATATTTTTCATCAAGATCACTACTATCATCAATGTCTTCATCGTCTTCAAGGTATTCTTTAGTAATATCATTAAATTCATCAAGGATGTTTTTCTTTTTGTTTTCTTTTGAAGTTGTTTTATTAGTAGTGTTAGTTGATGAACTAACCTTACTGTATTTGCTTTTCTTAGTAGTTTTCTTTGGTTTTTTCGTTATGGAAGTATTATCAGAACTTTCTAAAATTGATTCAATGGAATTAATATTTTGGGAATTACTAGATGCTTTAAGCATGGCGTAATCAATTTTGGTACTTGTTTTATTCATTTTACTTTTGCCTGATTTTTCCTTTGTAGATGATTTTGGTTCTTCTTTTTCTTCACTGATGGTTGTTGCATCTGATTCAACTGGTTTAAAAGTTGGTTGGTCACTTTCAAGCACTTTTGCTTCGTTTGGTTTATTTAATTCACTTGGTGAAACACTAGGGATTTCATTACTTGCTTCTTGCTTAAGTAAAGGATCTGTTTGAACATGAACATCTTCACCAACGACTTGATTATCTTTAATTCCTAAGAAATTTTCTACGGCTGCTTTGGAATTTTCCAAATTCCGTAGAGTTTCATCAGCACTAGCAAATTGGGGTAATGGATTTAAATTATTGCGTCTTCGTTCATAGAACGATGGATTGATTGGCACAAAATCAAGATTTTCTTCAAATGCTTCGCTTTCTTTTTTCACATCAATTGATCAACCAGTTAATAAACTTACTAAGCGAATGTTAGCTCCTTGTTGACCAATGACAGCTGAATATAAATCATTTGGCACAATAACCGTGGCAATCTTTTGGTCTTTATCAACAATTTCAACCCCCGTAATGTGGGTAGGAACACACGCACTAGCAATTAATTTAACGGGATCGTCATATCACTTGATAAAATCAATTTTTTCTGGTTTAGAATTAGTGTTTTCAGGATTGTTAATTTCTTGCAAAACACTATCAACCCGGGAACGACCCGGACCAATACAAGTGGAAATTGGATCGACGTTTATATTGTTACTTTTAACTGCAACTTTAGTTTTAAAGCCAGCTTTTCTTACCGCTTTAACAATTTCTACAATTCCTTGTTGGATTTCAGGAACTTCTAATCGTAATAATTCTCTTACTAACCCTTCGTCACTACGGGACAAAATAATTGGTCAACCTTTAGTTTGTTCCTTAACATCTTTTACATAAAATTTGTACGAACGATCTTGCAATAATTTTTCTCCTGGAATTTTATCGGAAGCAGCTACAAAACCTTTGGTGTTTCCAAATTCCACGTAAGAAAAACCTTTTTTAGGATCAGTTGATTCAACAGAAGCTTCAATAATTTTGCCTTTTTTATCTTTTCATTGGGCAAAAATATTTTGGTTCATTTTTTCGGAAATTTTTTGCCTAAATAGTTGCATGACGCTGTGCACCATTGGATTATCAAAATCACTTAATGCAATTTTTTCTTCAATTACATCCCCAACTTTCGCATTTGGATCTTTCTTGGCAATTGCAGAAATGTTAATTTCGCAATCATCATCGCCTTCTTTATCAAAATAGTCATCGTCAACTACTTTTAAAATTTTGTTAATGGTGATGATCCCTTTGTCAAGATCAATGACAATTTTTAATTCCGCACCAGTGAACACTTTTTTGTATGCTTTACTCAAAGCATATTCTAAAGTTTCAATGATTTCTTCTTGACTTAATTGAATGTTATTAACCATTTCCTTAATAGCGTTTGATAATGGTGAATCTTTAGTCATTTTTGTATTTGTATTTGGCATCAGTTTAGTCCTTATATAAAAAGATATGTTTGCACCGCTAAGATGCAAACGTACTATCTATATATTATATTAATTTATTAAATTGGAGATTAAATGATTAGTAGGAACTAAGGTTTTAAACTAATTAATTTGGTTGGTAAATTCCCACCATCATTAAATAGTTATTTTCATCACTATCCGAAAAATGAAAATTACAAAAATTAAGTTTGCTTAAAGCTAAATATCTTTCATCATTAGGAGCATAATTTTCATAATGAAATTTTACTTTAAACACAAAGTTAATGTAACTTACTTCAATTAAAAATTTGTTTAAACTAAAACTAGGAAATAAATTATGCAAGATTTTATAAGTAACTTCTTTGCAACAAAACAACTTACAAGCTAATTTAGTCGGATGATTACTGTGCTTAATTAACGCTTGTTCACTTGGATAAAAAAAGCGGTTAATTAAAGTTTGGTTGCTAAAGTAAGTTTGTCGATTTAAATCAAATAAGTCTACACCAATCATAATTATTATTTGTGATAAATTTGTACTTGGTTAACTGCTTGATTAATTTGATACCAATTAATCAAACTTAATAAGAAATTAGCTCATTCATAAATGGCAACAATGTTGCCCCAATACTTTAAATAATTTTGCAAGTTAATTATTTGCTTATTCGGATCATAATTATCTCCCACCATACTTGCTAATAATTGCGAATTTAAGTATTTAGTTAAGTGGGGATTAAATTGTTTGGTACTTAAAGCGTATAAGAAGTAAAAACTATTAGGATATTTTCGGACTTTATATTGGTTAGGAAAATAAAGTAAATATAAGCTAACTGGCAAATCTTGCGTATTCAATAAGTAAGGTTTTAATTGGAGAAGAATTTGGTATCACCAATACATAAACGGATTAGACCAATTATCCGCAAAATAAACAACAATTGCTACGATTACGTCAATGACGCAAATAATGATTCCAGCAATAATCATTCCATGTGTATGATGATCAGCAAGTGCATTAATAATAATCAAAATAATTCCTAAAATAAAGAAAGCACAAAACCCAATCAATGCTAATCAATTTCAAACAAAACGATCTTGACAATTTTTAATTTCAACTTGACAAGATTTTTGCAGTTTTTTCAAATCAATGCTTTGACAAATTTTTGCTACTTCTTGTTTATTTTCAGCAAATAAATAATGGGCAAAAGGATAGGAATTATTCAATTGTTTTTTTAATGAATTAACGTTAACAAATCAAAGGTCTTCCATCGTACTTTAATTTATAATACTAATGATTTATTATAAATAATAACGAAAAATAATGGATGATTTTATCAACACAATTGGAGCAGATGAAGTAGGAGTGGGGGACTACTTTGGTGGGATTGTTACTTGTGCCGTTTTTTTAGATGAAAAAATTTGTCAAGAAATTATTGACTTACCCATCAAAGACTCCAAAAAATTATCCATTCCTACCACCATTAAGTTAGCCAAAATTTTAATTAAAAAAGTTATTTATGAAGTGTGCGTAATTTCACCCAAACAATATAACTTTTTATATCGTAAGTTTCATAACTCCCATGTTATTAAAACTTATGGTCATAATGAAGCCATTTATCATTTACAACAAAAATTAAATAAAAACTTACAATACGTCACCATCTTAGATCAATATGCTACTAAAACTAATTATGATGCTTATTTAACGACTTTAAATCCTAAATATCTAGCCAAAATTGATATCTTTACTCCCAAAGCTGAATCCAAGTATTTAGCAGTAGCATGTGCATCCATTATTGCTCGTTATTATTTTTTAAAACAAATTAAGGATTTATCAATGCAATATCAAGTCATCTTACCATTAGGATTTAACCAACAAGCCATTGATAAAGCTATTAACCAATTAGAAACTAAATATGCAAGTAACTGAAAAGAAGTTGCATACGAAATCTTAAAATTACATTTTAAGTATACTAATCAAAGTAAGCAGGAAGGAAATGAATAATTATGAAAAATCCATTTAAAATGTTGCTTCCTAAAAACCGGATTTTACAAATGGCAAAAAATATTGCCATTAAGGTAGATAGTAAAAAAGAATATTACCGGCAATTAACTGACGAAGAACTAAAAAACAAAACTGATGAATTTATCAAGATTCTAAACAGTGAAGGGGGTAACATTGGTTTAGTGTTAGTTGATGCATTAGCTACCATTAGAGAAGCCGCATACCGTGAAACCGGCATGTTTGCCTTCTTTGTGCAAATCATTGGGGCAATTATTGTTATTTTTGGCAACTTTGCCGAAATGAAAACTGGGGAAGGAAAAACCCTAACCTTATTGTTAGCTGCTTATGTTTGTGCACTGTACAAAAAAGGTTTACACTTGGTTACAGTTAACCAATACCTAGTTGAACGGGATGCAGAATTTGCTAACAAAGTTTTGAACCGATTAAAAATGACGGCCCGCTATAATTCTGCTGATTTTAAAGCCAACCAAAAGAAATTTGCTTTTGAAGCAGATGTGACATACACCACTAATAGTGAATTAGGATTTGATTACTTAAGAGATAACATGGTTCAAAGTTATGACCAAAAGGTTTTAAGAGGGCTTAATTTTGCCATCGTTGACGAAGCTGACTCCGTCCTTATTGATGAAGCCCAAACACCATTGATTATTTCGGGGATGCCCCAATCTGATGACCAAATTTATAAAAAAATTGATACTTACGCCAAAACACTAACCAAAAATGATTATGAAGTAGATCCTGAAACCCAAGGTATTTCGTTAACTTATGAAGGAATGAAGAAAACTAATGAATACATGCACATTGATAACATCTTCAACTTTCAAAACAGTGATTTATTGCATAAATTATCAAACGCAATTATGGCTAATTTCGTTTTTGCTAATGGTAAGGAATACATTGTCCAAGATAACGAAATTAAGTTAATTGACCACTTTACTGGTCGGATTATGGAAGGGCGCAGTTACAGCAATGGATTGCAACAAGCTATTCAAGCTAAAGAAGGAGTAAAAATTGAACCCGAAAATATTACGGTAGCTTCAATTACTTATCAATCATTATTTCGTAATTACGAAACCTTATCAGCAGTAAGTGGAACTGCTCTAACTGAACGGGAAGAATTCTTAAAGATTTATAACTTAGTAGTAGTTCCAGTCCCAACAAACAAACCAGTAATTAGAAAAGACCAACCTGACTATGTATTTGATAGTAAAACAACTAAATTAAATTATGTTATTGAAGAAATTTTGGAACGTCATGCTTTAGGTCAACCAATTCTAGTAGGAACTACCAACGTAGTTGACTCCGAAATTATTAGTAGTAAGTTAGCTGAATTAAAAATTCCACACCAAGTATTAAATGCAAAAAATAATAAAAAAGAAGCAGCCATTATTGCCCAAGCAGGCCAAAAAGGTGCCATTACGATTGCTACTAACATGGCGGGAAGAGGAACCGATATCAAATTAGGACCGGGGGTAAAAGAATTAGGAGGCCTTTATGTAATTGGTACCGAACGTAATGACGCAAGACGGATTGACTTGCAATTACGCGGTCGGAGTGGTCGGCAAGGCGATCCGGGTGAAAGTAGGTTCTTTATTTCACTAGAAGATAACATCTTTGAACGATACGCAACTGATAACATTGAAAAAGCTAATAAGCGGTACGATAAATCAGATAGTAACGGCAAGATTTATGACTCTCGATTTTTTAGTTGAATTATTACTAATACCCAAAAGAAAGTCGAAGGTTTAAACTTCGACATGCGCAAAAACTTGATTGACTATGACCAAGTTTTAAGTAACCAACGGGAATTAATTTATAAACAACGGGATCAAATTTTATTATCCAACGATAACATTGCTACTTTACGCAAGATGTGCAATGTCATTGCAAAAGATACCACTAATATTTTCTGAGATCATACAAATACCAACAAGGTCAACATCGGAGCACTAACCAAAGCATTAAATGAACAATGCTTTGAAGAAAATATTCTTAATGAAAAAGATTTTATTGGGCTTGATGCGAATGAAATTACCAATAAGATTAATGAAGTTTTAGTAGCCAAAATTGATGATGATGTTAAAAAATCTGGGGTGGAAATTGCTAATCAAAAAGCTAAAGCAATTTTAATTAGTTATTTGGATAATGCCTGGACTAAACACCTTGATTTAAGTACTAAAATTCGGGAAGGAGTTTCCTTACGGAGTTTGGAACAAGTTTCTCCTTTACACTTATACGTTGAAGAAAGTGATAAAGCCTTCGAAAAACTAAAAAAAGATGTAGCATACCAAGTTGTATTTGCTTACATTAAATCAACTAAAAACCGGAGTTTTGGCATTAATTTAAGTAATAATGCCATGCAACAAACCCAAAATAGTGTGCAACAATATGCTAATTTATCATCGCAAGCCCAAACGAATCAAAATAATGAACAAGCCCAAGAAGCTATTCAAAGTGATGCTTATAAACAATTAGCAATGATGATGCTTGAAAAACAAAAAGAAGCCCAAGTAAATGCCACAGTTAGTGGTGCTGTTACACCAACTGTAGAAAGTTCTCATGACCAAGCAAACTAAAAATAATGAAGAATCACTACGCGATGATAAAAAAGATTTAGTAAAAACTGCTGCTAAAACATCAAGAAAAACCACCAAAAAAACTACCACTAAAACAGCTAAAAGCAAAACCGAAGAATCATCAACTTCAAATGTTGATACTAATTCTTCAATAATTAATTCTTCACCATCTTTTATTCCTGAACCATACATCAAAGAAGATAAACCATTTGAATTAGTTACTTCGTTTAAGATGACGAACGACCAAGAACGAGCAGTTAAAGAAGTAGTTAAAGGTATTAAAGAAGAAAACAAGAAGCACCAAGTTGTGCTTGGAGCAACTGGAACGGGTAAAACTTTTACGATGGCAAACATTATTCAACAATTAAACCGTCCCACTGTCATTGTTGCTCAAAACAAAACTTTGGTAATGCAACTATATACCGAAATTAAAGAATTATTTCCTAATAACCACGTTGAATATTTCGTGTCTTACTTCGATTACTTCCAACCAGAAGCATACATTCCCCGGACTGATACTTACATTGAAAAAGATTCAAAATCCAATAAAGATATTGAAATGCTTCGGTTATCAACTTTAGCATCAATTAGTGCTTATAATGACGTCATTGTAGTGGCGTCAGTGGCTGCTATTTATCCAACTAGTCCCCCTGATGAATTCAAAATGTTTCGCATGTTAATTAAAAAAGGAATGCGATTGCCATTAAGTGAATTTAAACGTAAATTAGTAAGACTAAACTATCAAAACAATAATATTGACTTACAACCAGGAACTTTTCGCACCAAAGGTGATGTAATTGAAATTGCTTTGGGTTCAACTGATGAATTTGTTTACCGGATTTCTTTTTACGGGGATGAAGTTGAAGACATCACTAAAATGAACCCATTAACGGGTGAAGTTTTAAGTAAAGAAAATTGGTGTTATTTATTCCCAGCAGATGAATATTTAGTTAATACCGAAAAGCAACAAGATGCAATTAGTGAAATCGAAAAAGAACTTGAAGAACGAATTCAATATTTCACTAAAAATAATAAGCCATTAGAAGCTGAACGCATTGCTCAACGAACCAAGCAAGACATGGAAGCCATGCGAGAATTTGGGGTTTGTCCTGGTATTGAAAATTATGCCGCTCATTTGGAAGGTAGAAAAAAAGGGGAAGAACCTTATACTATCTTCGATTACTTTGATAAAGATTGATTATTGCTAATTGATGAATCCCACATGACGTTACCGCAATTTCGGGGCATGCATAATACTGACATTTCCCGTAAGCAAACTTTAGTTGAATACGGATTTCGCTTACCAAGTGCCCTTGATAACCGGCCATTAGACTTTGATGAATTAAATGATAAAGTTAAAAACGCAGTTTATTTTAGTGCTACGCCAAATGATTACGAATTAAATTTAGTTGGTAATCATGTAGTTGAACAAATTATTCGCCCCACTGGACTAATAGATCCTAAAGTTGAAATTCGTCCCACTTTAAACCAAATTGAAGATTTAATTAAAGAATTGCAAATTCAACAAAAGCACAATGAACGAGCTTTTATCACCGTCATGACGATTAAGATGGCAGAATCTTTAACTGAATACTTAAAACAACGAGGCATTAAAACTGCTTATTTACATAATGAATTAAAAACCTTGGAACGTTCTAAAATCATCAATGATTTACGCAAAGGGGTTTATGACTGTATTGTTGGGATTAACTTATTACGGGAAGGACTTGATGTTCCAGAAGTATCGCTAGTAGCAATTTTAGATGCTGATAAAACTGGTTTATTTCGGAACGAACGTTCATTAATTCAAACGATTGGTCGAGCAGCCCG
>JAGBOP010000019.1 GCA_017633835.1 bacterium | reverse complement strand
TCATATAGATTAGGAGCTTTATTCATCGAACTTTTTAAACTTGCATTACCAAGACCACCTTTTCCACCTTTACAAATTAAAAAGGTTTGTTGGTCTTTATTTAAATCAACAATGACTTTACCATCTTCATCATAAACAACAGTTCCAACTGGAACTTTAACAATTTTATCTTTACCTTTTGCTCCATAGCAATTTTCACTTTGACCATTCACACCGTTTTCGGCTTTAATTAATTTAATATAGCGAAGATCAAATAAACTAGGTTCATTGTGATCAGCAACTAAATAGATGTTGCCTCCATTTCCCCCATCTCCACCCGCAGGTCCACCAAGATTGACATGGGCTTCATGGTGTCAGGAAATAATGCCATTTCCCCCATCCCCTGCTTTTAATTCAATTTTACATTCATCAACAAATTGCATAAGTTACCCTCCTTGTGGTAATCTTTCTAATTTTATATAAGAAAAAGAAGAAATAGATAATCATCAAAATAACAATTTCTATTTCTTCTTCTTTTTATCTTTGTCTTTATTAATGAGATTAATTTGTTTATCGTTAATTTCCACGTAAACTGGTTCTTTATTACGTTGCATAGTTTCCTTGCGTTGCTTACGTAATAAAGTTAAATCTTTTTGGGTCTTAATAGCTTCGTCAGTTAATTGTAAGTAGTAGTCTTCTTTATCTTTTGCTAAACCTAAGCATGCAAGTACAATCCGGTTTGCAGTAAAAAATCATAATGGTAAACTTAGGGCGGTGATGACAATGCGGGCAAAAATAATTCAGCCCCCAATGTTATCAAAACCACTGCTAGTAGTTTTACCAACCGGAATACCCCCAGTGATAATGAGCACAACAAACATCATGCAGCAAGTTAATGAGAAAGTAATAGCATCATAGTTAATTAACTTGGTTAGTTTACCAATAAATGGTAAACAAATACTTCACACAATGTATGGCACGCATACTGCTGCTAACATGTTGCTATAGTAACTAGTAGTAAAGTTAGCTAAATTAACTGTTGCATATCCACTTAATGGTTGTTTTTTTAATAGCAATGAAAGATCATAGCATGCGATTCTAATTCCATCATAAACATTCGATTTATCATAAATAACCTGCAAGTGACTAATGATTTGTGACGTGGTGCCTTTGGCAATAATGCCATAAGCAGGGAATACTAAAAAATCCATGCTGAAATTAATGTATCCAAATAACAACCATAAAATTAACCCAGGAATGACAATAAAGATTAAGCAAAATATAAAAATATTTAGTGGTTTACTACGAAAATTTTTATTGTTTTGGTCGTGAAAAAAACGCATATATCTTAATTATATTAATAAATAAGAAAAATGGTTAAATGTATCGTCGCACTAAATTATCAACACTACCATATTGATAATGGACTTCATCTAAGTACATATCAACTTTAATAATCCCGTTTTGAAGTAAAACAATGCGGTTCGTCATTTTTTCAACTTCAATCATATCGTGAGAAACTAAGACAATGGTGATGTTATGCTTCTTGGTTCATTGTTGGACAAATTCTTCCAGTTTGTGTCGAATTTGGATATCAAGGCCGGTGGCTAATTCATCAAGGAAAATAACTTTTGGTTTGTGCATTAAGGACAATAACACGTTTAAGCGTTGTTGTTGTCCCCCTGATAACTTACTTGCTCCTAAGTTATAAAATTCTTTAATTTTAAAGATGTCAAGTAATTCATCAAATTCTTCATCGCTCATGCGCTCTTTATCCACCCCTTGGGCATCCCGCATAAATTCAATGACGTTTTTAACTGTAATTCCCCGTGGGTAAGAAGAATCTTGAAATTGAATTCCAATTTGTTCTTGAAAACTCTTCTTATATTTAAAGTTGTAATCAATGGTTCCACTTGTTGGTTTATTGATGCCAGCAATAATTTCCACGGTTGTAGTTTTACCAGCTCCGTTGGCTCCAATAAACGCTAAGTTTTCTAAATAGTTAATATCAAAACTAATGTTATTAACTGCATACACTTTACCTACATTCTTGCGTTTAAAAACCATGCAGAGGTTTTTAATGGCAATGAGTGGTTTTAATGTGGCACTGGCATCAGGATTTTTTTCTTCATCTTCATATCCTTGTTCATTGCGTTTTCTTCTGACTGATATTAAATATGGTTGATCATTTTTAATAATGTCATCAGTGGTTTCATTCGCAATGTATTTAGGAATGGTTTTTAAAATATCACTGCGATATTGATAGTTTTTATCAATTGGATATTTAGGATCATTTGGATCAAAGACTAAGAACTTTCTCCCACTTAATTCGGAAATGCTTAAGTCACTTGGCATTTGATGTAAGTGGTCTTTAATTTGATTAACGTATTTTTCTAATTCAGGATTAGCGACTTTTAATTTTTCCTTTGGTTTTGGAAATAATTTATTTAGAAATGATTTAATTGCATTTTTCTTACTTACTTGTTCATCGTCTTCATTTTGGGTTGATTCAGATGATTCATTTGTTGCTGGTTCATCTAAAGAAGATTGATTTACTTGCTTACTTGGCTGGGAATTAACAATATTAATTTGTTTGATGGGTTCATTACTTGCTGAATCTTTTAGTTCATCATTAGTTTTATTTTCATTATCATTCACTATCTAGTACCTCACCGTAATTTCTTAATGGCAACTGCTCCAAAAATAATGGTAAAACCAAGCGGAGCTAATCAGTTAGCTCAAAAATCTCCAGGTTCATACATTGGACGGTTTAACCCAAAGGTTTGTCAAGAAGCAGGGCTTCAACCATATTTACTGTATTCAAATACACTGTGTGATCCTAAGTAATGAAATGATCCAAACGAACTATTACTTGGGATAAAAGATTCATATTGTAAACCGTTGGTATATCTAAAAGGTGAGAAGTAACTAATCACAGTTAATCCTTGGTTACCAAGAATATTGGAAAGGGGAATTAATTCCCCTGATAAGAACATGGATAAAAAGAAGATTGCCATGCCTAATCCTTGTGCTCCCATGGTGCTTTTAGTTACTGAAACAATAAATAATCCCATAACGATGGAAAGAATAATGGTGTAAATTTGACTTAATACATATCCTCCTCAGTTCACTTCTTTAAAAATGTACATGAATGCTGGTCCAGCATACACTGCTTTATCATCAGGATATAGTTGCATGTTATGGTTCGAGAAGAAAATTACTACTAACAATAACATGAAACAAATTTCAAATACAAACACCGCACTATAAAATAACGAACATCCCACAATAAACATTCATGGTTTAATTGGCGTGGACCCAATCCGCTTAAATAACGAGGAATTGCGAAAACTCTGAATGGATGTTGGGACAGTTTGCATTGAGTTTGAAGTAATCATTAACGCAATTAAACCTGGAATGGTTCCAGCTGCTGTAACTACGGTTACCACTCCCCCACTAAACGAAATATGACTGAAAATTCCTAAAATGAAAATTGGCAAGATAAACGTAAAGATGGGTTCAGTCTTTGAATTTCAGTAGTGACTATTAATTAATTTAATAACTGCTTTCATATTTTTTTATTTCATTAATGGATCATCTAAGATCTTGGCTAATTCTTCACTCGCATTTAAATAATTAGTAATTATTTCTTGGGGCACGTCCTTTTTAATCTTTTTTTCTACTTCGAGCAAGATATTAATGATTTCATCATAAGTATCTTGCCCTTTTTTAGTTAAACAAAGGATGTGTTCCTTGCCCTTAATTTCTTTGGTAATATATTTAGAATCAATGAGGTTACTAATACTTTTGGACAAGGTTGGTTGTTTTAGCAAACTATATTGCTGAATCATGGAAATAGTTTGTTTTTTGTGCTGCCCAATCATCACAATAATAAAAATCCCCGTTGGTGATAATTCAAGTTTATGCTCTGGAGAATGAGCATACTTAAAATATAATTTATAGATGTAATGCGTAATTATTTGCGAATTACGAATAATCTTAAAAATTTCCATTGCTTATTTTCCTTATATTACTTTTCATATGAATAGTAATATTTTATAGGAAAAATTTGGAATTTATATTTTTTTATTAAAATTTATTACAGAATATTACAAACAATCATGAAAAAAACAATTAGAAATTTTTGCATTATTGCTCATATCGACCATGGAAAAAGTACACTAAGTGACCGGATTATTGAACTTACGGGTGGACTAGAAAAACGAGAAATGAAAGAACAAGTGCTTGATTCCATGGAACTAGAACGCGAACGTGGCATCACTATTAAGCTAAATGCAGTGCGATTAACTTATCAATCTAATAATGGACCAGTGGAATTTAACTTAATTGATACTCCTGGGCACGTTGACTTTACTTACGAAGTATCACGCAGTTTAGCTGCATGTGAAGGTGCTATTTTATTAGTTGATGCAACCAAAGGGATTCAAGCCCAAACTATTTCCAATGCCTACTTAGCAATTGAAGGGGGATTGGAAATCGTATTTGCCATCAATAAAATTGATTTGCCAACCGCCCAAGTCAAAATGTGTCAAGATATGATTTGCACTCAATTTGGGATTAATGTTGAAGATATTAGTTTAGTATCTGCTCGTAGTGGGGTAGGAGTACCTGCATTACTAGAAAAAGTAATTGCTAATGTTCCAAGTCCATATGAAAATAATAATGAACCATTAAGAGCCTTAGTTTTTGATTCTTATTATGATAAATACCGCGGGGTTATTTGTTTTGTCAGAGTTAGAAATGGGCAACTAAAAACTAAACAATGAATTACTTTTATGCAAACAGGTGCTCATTACCAAATTACTGAAATTGGTTATAACACACCTAAACCAGTATTAATTGATAGTTTAAATTGTGGGGAAGTTGGTTGGTTTAGTGCTCAAATTAAAACCATTAAGGACATTGATGTTGGTGATACAGTCACTGACATGCAAAATCCTGCTTTAGAACCATTACCAGGATATCGCAAAGTATTACCAATGGTATACTGTGGTTTTTATCCATTAGATACCAATAAATTTGAAGAATTAAAAGAAGCAATGTTAAAGATTAGCTTGTCTGATTCATCACTAGTATATCAACCTGAAACTAGCCAAGCTTTAGGGTATGGAATTCGGTGTGGTTTTTTAGGTTTATTGCACATGGATATTATTAAGGAACGAATTACTAGGGAATTTAAGATTGATTTAATTTCCACTGCTCCTAGTGTTTTATACAAAGTAACTACCACGAACGGGGAAGAAGTTGATGTTGATAACCCAACTAAATTACCTGATCGCAATAATATTTTGGAAATTAAAGAACCATATGTTAAATTAAGTATTACAACTCCCGAAGAATACATGGGGGATATCAATAAATTATGTAAGGATTGTCGGGGTGAATATTCCTCGTTGGAATTTATTGATAATAAACGCTATAAATTAAATTACGAAATTCCAATGGCAGAAATTATGTATGCTTTTTTTGATAAGCTAAAATCAATTTCCAAAGGATATGCCAGCATGGACTATGAACCAATTGGTTATCGAGCAAATGACCTGGTAAAACTGGAATTTTTAATTGCAAATGAAAAAGTAGATGCTTTGACCATGATTGTTTTTCGTCAAAGTGCTTATAACTTGGGTCGATCGTTATGTGAAAAATTGAAAGAAGAAATTCCCCGCCACCAATTTGAAGTTTCGATTCAAGCTGCCATTGGGGGTAAGATAATTGCTAGAGAAGACATCCCTGCCTTGCGGAAAGACGTGCTTGCTAAATGTTACGGGGGAGATGTAAGTCGAAAGAAAAAGTTGCTTGAACAACAAAAAGAAGGGAAGAAAAAATTAAAGGCGATTGGGAAAGTTAATATTCCCCAAAACACCTTTATTAAAATCTTTAATACAAACGATTAAATGCTACTTGGATTATCAACAGAATAATGATGCGATGAACGGTCAAAATCCATTTGTTTATTATCATCAGTTGGATTTTGATCTTTTATTTCTTCACTAGCAGGTT
The DNA here is from genome assembly GCA_017633835.1 of bacterium. The sequence goes on along the minus strand of JAGBOP010000019.1, from coordinate 6,407 downwards.
GATCATCAGGTTTATTGGAAGTTTCATCACTAGCTGGTTTTGCTTCTTCATTAACATCAACATCTAATGATTCTTCATTTGGATTTAAAATGGAATCTTGTTCTTGTTCCTTGCTAGTACTATCAACAACTTCTTGATCTTGTGCACTAACTTTAGTTGGTTTATCTTTCTTATATAACTTACTAAATAAAGTTGCTTTTGTTGGTACTTCTTCTAAGCTACTCATTAAGTTATACATGAAGTATTTTAAGCATAGAAAACAAATGACTGGTAAATAACACCGAATCCGCATGTTAGGTCGATCCTTATTTGGAATGTTATAAGTATCTAGCGGAATGCGGTGTACAAGTACGTTGCGATAAAATTTAGCGTGGTTTCACCATAAGGTAGTTAATACTAAATTACTAAAATTCATCATTTCGTTACAGTATTCATCATTATCAAAGTACTTACTTCAATTAGTACTATTTAACATGGTTAATAACGAAGTTTTACTACCATCATTGTGGAATTGATCAACATTGAAATTATCAGGTAAAGTAATTCCCATGAAGTTTCTGGTTACATAGTCAATACTTAAAATAAATAATGTGTTGCATTGAATTGAAATCTTACTTTGTTTTTTATCATAAATTTTGCGGAAGAAAACTGGGTTGTTTTTAAACACATCTTGAGCGGCATGTTCTAATTTTTTGTACTGCTTAAAGACTAAAATTAATTGATTTAATTCCCCTTCTTTTAAAGTACTATGGTTAGTTTTCTTCATGAAGTGTTTGACTTTTGGTAATAGAACATAAGCCTTACTAAACAACGTATTACCAAGTTTTAACGCTAATTCAAAGTCTGATTTCTTCTTATTTTTGCGTTCAATTACATCACAAAAACGTTTGTACGCAGGAGTTAGTGCATTTAACTTCTTGATTACTTTTTTTGCATTCTTGTTATACATTGTCTGCTTCTTGTCCTTTATTATAGATATTTTAAACGGAATTGATCTTATTTTTTTATTAACTAACATATTTTTAATAAAAATTTAAAAAAAGATTTAGCAAAATGACTGAACAACTTAAAGAAAAATTAGAACTAGTCCCAAAGAGTCCGGGAGTTTACTTATGAAAAGATGCGGACGGGACTGTCATTTATGTGGGAAAAGCAATTAACTTATTTAACCGGGTACACCAATACTTTATTTTTCCCCAAAATGTAAGAAGAACTCAATTAGCTGCTAACATTGTTGATCTTGATTACGTCACCACTAAAAACGATAATGAAGCGTTTGTGCTCGAAAATAATTTAATTAAAAAATACCAACCAAAATATAACGTTTTATTAAAAGATGGTAGCAACTATCCGTATATTTTGTTAACAAATGAACCTAATCCACGCTTACTATATACCAGAAATGTGATTAAAGGCAAAGGAAAATATTATGGGCCAATTTCTGCAGGGGTTAAAAATAAATTTGATATCTATAATCTTGTTCAACAAATTTTTCCCTTACGCAAATGCAAAACAATTCCACACGAAAAATGTTTATATTACGATTTAGGATTATGTTTAGGACCATGCATTAAAACAATTAATCCTGATACTTATAAAGAAATTAAGAAACAAATTGATGATTTTTTTCATGGTAAATATAAAGAAATTGCTGATGAATTAGCAAAGCAAGAAGAACAATTAGCAACTAATTTAAACTTTGAACAAGCAGAACAAAAGCATGAATTAATTGAATCATTAAAAACCTTAAAGATTAATCAATCAGTGCAATTAACTAATCACCAAGAACAAATTGACATTGTTGCTTATAAAGTAATTGAAAATCAATTAGGGATTGTGATCTTTGGGTATGCAGATGGAAAACTATTAAATAAATTTGATGCATTAGAACAAATTTATGATGATAATGATACTGATAGTGTTGCTAACTACTTATTGCAATATTACGAACATTTTAATTTGCCAAGTCAACTATATATTTCTTTAGATGATAATAACTTACATTTGCTAGAAAATGCATTGCATATTCCCATTAAGAATCCAACGCAAGGAGCAATGCAAGATATCATGTTGAATGCTTTAAATAATGCTAATGTTATTATCCAAAATAAACTGAATACTAAAGCATTAAAAATTGCTCGCACTTTGAAAGCCAATGATGAATTACGCCAACATCTTGGCATGGATGAATTAAAGCGAATTGAAGTCTTTGATAACTCGCATATCATGAACATGGACCGGGTGGGAGCCATGGTATGTTATGAAAATGGGGTCCCAAATAAAAAACTATACCGTAAATACATCATTAGAAACCAAGAATCGCAAAGTGATGTGCAATACATGGAAGAAGTATTAACTAGAAGATATAGTAAATTACAAGCTAATAATGAATCACTACCAGATTTAATTATTGTTGATGGGGGCAAATTACAAGTTGAAGTGGCTAATAAAGTGCTTAAAAACCTTAAATTAGATTTACTAGTTAATGTGATTGGTTTAAAGAAAAATGATCACCATAAAACAAATTGTATTGTTTTAAAAAATCTAACGGAAATTCCAATTGACAAAAAAAGCGACTTATATTTTTTCTTGCTTAATATGCAAGAAGAAGTCGACCGGTTTGCTAAAAGTTTCTTTCGGGATAAGCATTTAAAATCAATGTATAACAACGAATTAAATGACATTAAAGGGCTTGGTAAAAAAAGAAAAGCTGATTTAATGCAAGCATTTAATAATTTACAAGAAATAAAAAATGCAACCTTCAGTCAACTTTGTCAAGTTGTACCAAAAAATGTTGCATTAGAAATTATCAAGAAGTTTAATGCAAATTAGCTTTGTTAGCTTCCTTCTTTTCTTGCTTAATTTGGTCATAAATTAAGCGATAAACATATTGCTTTAATTTCTTAAAACCACTAAAGGAGTGAATTAAAGTATGCGGAGGGAAGCAAAAGATGGGGTTTACTTCCTTATAAGATAATTTTAAAAATTTTTCTTTATTAAGGGTAATTTGTCCCATTAACATGAAACGTTTTGGTTGGTATAAGGCAATAAATCGTCACAAATTATTAATCTTATAATCACTAAAATCACTGGTATAGCAAATTCCTATTCCCAGTTCGGTTTCGATGATTGCATATTCTTTATAAATATGTTTAATATTAATCGCACTCACAATCCGTTTCATCGTCATTTATAATTTTATTACATTTATATTTTCAAGGGAGTTTTATATGAGCAAAGAAGATGAATTAAAAACTATCCATGAGATTATTGACATGATTAGATATTACATCCAAGCTGATGGAGGAGATTTAGAATTCTTATCATATGAAAATGATATTGTTACGTTAAAGATTACTGGAAACTGCGTAGGATGTAATATTCAAGATGTGACTTATAAAGATGGATTATTACAAATCTTAAAGTTAGATTTACCAAACATTAAAGATGTGGTGTTAATTGAAGAAAAAAGTGATATTAATGCTTTATGGGATGAATTTGATCAACAACAACAAATGCAATCTCCCTTAGCTTCTTTATCATCAATTAAAAATAATGAACCACCAAGTTTAATTGATCAACAAGTAAAAGAAATTGATTTAAACAATGATGATCAAGTAGAAATCATTGACCATACTAAAGAGAAAAAAACATTAAAAACTGCAAAAAAGAAAAAGACTATAAATGCAAGAAAAACAAAAACTACCAAAACTACAACTAATAAAAAAGAACCATCTCAAACTAAACCAAAACTTAAAACTAAATTACCAGTTAAAAATTCCAAAACAACTAGTAAGAAAGCAATTAAAACTAAAACTACAAAAACTATCAAGGCAAAAGAAAATAAGAGGAAAAAGTAAATTCCTCTTATTTTTTTCTTACTTTTAATGGAAGTATTTTGAAGATAAACGCATTATTGACTAGCATTAAATTACTAATTCCCATGCAAACAGCAGAAATGATTGGGAAGATAATTCCTAATCCGGAAATTGGAGCAATTGCAATGTTATAGCACACTGCTCAAATTAAATTAGCTTTAATAGTATTTTTTGCTTGATTAATTATCTTGATAGCATCTACCACACTTTGTAAATCATTATTAATGATGATAAAGTCACTCACACTTTTAGAAATGCTACTACCACTATTCATGGCAAATGAAACATTTGCTTGTTGTAATGCTGCTACATCATTTAGGCCATCTCCAACAAACATGACTTTTTTAGTTTGTTGGATTTGTTCAATAATACTTGCTTTATTAGTTGGCAAGACATTAGCAAATACTTCGTCAATGCCTAATTGTGCTTGCAAGTATTTTGCATTCTTTTCATGATCCCCCGTAATTAAGTAAGTATAGTATCCCATTTGTTTTAATTCACTAATAACTGCATATGCATTATCTTTAATTTCATCACTAAAACCAACAATACCAATCACTTGTTGGTTGCTAATTAAGAATGAATAAATAGTTAATGGTAAATTACAAAATGCTTCATCATCATTACTTAAATTAATGTGTTGTTCAGTTAAATAATTTCTACTTACAATTTGGTAAGTTTGATTATTAATAGTTCCTTGTAAACCAACCCCAGGTAAAGTATGAAAATCTGCTACTTTTAAGGTTGGTAAAGTTTGGTGATGTTGTTCATAATCTTTGCTAAATGCTTTGGATAAAACGTGATCAGATAATTTGCTAATTGCATAAAAGATGGCTAAATTTTCTTCATGCATTTTTGCTTTAATAGCAAATTGACCAGTTGTTAAAGTTCCAGTTTTATCAAACGCAATTGCTTTAACATCACTAATTGTTTCAAAAGTTTTGGATTTATTTAATAAGATGCCATGCTTTAAAAATTTCGCACTAGCAGATACTAACACTAACGGAATGGCAATGCCAAATACGCACGGGCACGCACTAACTAGCACCCCAATCGCATAATACACAGAAATGGAAGTACGATTTTTTGCTCAGTCTAAGTGCATATGGTTCGTTACAAAATTAGGTAAATTATAGCCACAGTAGAATTGAATTAAAAAGAACATCACTGCAATAATGATAATGGTAGGAGCAAACCAAGCTGCTACCTTATCAATTGTTTTACGAATGTGAATGGATGCTCCTTGGGCCCGTTGGACTTTTTTAATCAATTGGTTAAGCATACAATCTTTATACGGATTGGTAACACTTAAGGTAATTGGTTCACCTTTGTTAATTACTCCCCCGTAGATTTCGTCCCCAGTTTGATAATTACTTTCCACCATTTCCCCATTAAACATGGAGGCGTCAACCATGGCGGTAGGAGAAATTAATTTACCATCAGTTGGAACAATTTCTCCTTGTTTAACTAAAACAAGTTGACCTTCGGTTAAAGTTTTAGTTTTCACGTCAGTGATTTGGTTATTGTCAGTAAGAAGGTGAGCAATTTCTGCTTTCTTATCATTTAATTCATTAACTTTATTACTTAAACGTTTAGTAAAGAAGAAGTTAATATTGTCCCCCATGGTGACAATTAGAATGATGGTGGCACAAGTATAAAAGAACGGAGTGAAGTCAGTCGGAATGTGCATTCAAATCAAGCAAGCTAAATACAAAGAATAGCAAAACGGAATTAACGTGCCAATGAATACTAATGCATTCATGCCTAAACTTTTGGTTTTAAAGATTTCGCGGTATAATCCGGTATAAATGTGAAAACCAAAAATAAATTGCATATAACACGCAGCAATAAACTGCCAGATTAAATTATGCAATCCATTGGGAGCAATTCCAATTAACATTAATAAAACAATTATGCAAGCAAAACCAAAGTTCAATCATTTCCACCAGTTAGTTTGCATTCATGTAAACTTTGTGGTTAATGATTGCATGTAATTAATAAATTATCTTAGTCGTCTAATTCGCACGCATTGTAACCAATGCTTTTAATGGTAGCAATAATGTCTGTTACATCGATGGATGGGTCGTAGTCAATATTGATTTCTTTTGTAGTTAAATCAAAGACGGGACTTACTTTATCTCCATATTTTTTAATTAATGCTTTTTCAATCTTTTTGGAACAAGAAGGGCAATCAAGATTGGAAATTTTTAAGACAACATTTTCCATATTATTTTTTTGTTTTTTATATCTTTCTTAATTTATATTGTTTTTTAAGTATCGAACTTTGAACCGTAATTATTAGGGCTATTCATTCTTAAGAATAACTTACTTATATTTTACTAGATAGATGCTTATAAAAAATGAGAGAATAAAAAAATAATCCGGTTTAACGGATTATTTAATCTTAGCTTGAGCATAACTCCCAAGACTTGCCTGGCGGAGACTGGGGGATTTGAACCCTCGCGAGCATTGCTGCTCCTGTCAGTTTTCAAGACTGATCCCTTCGGCCACTTGGGTAAGTCTCCAAAT
>JAGBOP010000018.1 GCA_017633835.1 bacterium | reverse complement strand
GAAGCGATTAAGTTATTTATTAATTGGGCATCTATTTCTTGTTTAGGATTATCAAATCATTCTTGGGCAATTTCACATAACTTGTTATAAAAACCAGGGTTACCACTCACCGAAGTTAAACCTGCATAGTTATGAGAATATTTATTAGTAAGGTATTTATTAGCTTGGTGATGTTCATTATCACTTACTACTAAGTTAAAGACTTGGAATGGTGAGGTGTAATCCAAGTGCAAGTGATAATTACTATTTTCCCAACTTAATTGGTTATGCTTAATAATTAAATTATCAGCAAAGGATTTGAGTTTTTTATCAAATTCACTACTAGTTAATTCATCATAAGTTTGTTGGTATAGCATTCTGGTAAATTCATTATCACTTGCTAATAAGTCCAAGTATTTAGTCATACTAAATGCTACTTGCTTACTGATCGTATAAATTTCGTGTGAATTAATAATTCCATTTACATTACTTAAATAAGTAATTGGATCAACTAAATTGGCTTTTGCCATGATTTTAAATGGGTGTTCTAATACTTGTTGTTTTCACACTGCATCATATGTTTGCATTACTTCACTAAAGCAATCCACATTTAGTTGACTATAAGCAAAATAATTATCAATTAAAATCTTTTGAAAAGCGGGGTCGGCAAATAAAATTTCGCTAAATTGCATTGTACTGATATAGTTATTCACAAATTTTGCAAATAAACTAGGAATTGACACAAAATTAGTGGCACTACATTGTGATAAATTAGTTGCTTTGATTTCTACCATTAATTGCGGTAATTGGTTATGTTCTTTTCAATTTAACGCAAAGTTTTCATCAAAACCAAATTCCTTTAATAAACTAAGAGCACTTTGTTCATTTAGTTGTTGATTACCATATAAACTAGCAAGTTTATCATTAAATTCGTATGTATGCAAAGTCTTGATGATTTTCGCCCGAATTTCTTTAGCATTTAATAAATCGTCAATGACATATATGTTTGTTACATCATTCTTAATGTATGGATCGTAAAAATCCACCATAATGCTACAATTAGCTTCGTTAATATCACGAATGCTTAATTCTAATTTATCAAAGTGATTTGCTTTTAAATAATCTTCCAATCCTACTTTTCAGAAGTTATTTAAATATTGTTGGTCACTAATCTTATGTAAAGTGATTTTCTTAATGTTTGCAATTAAAGTTTCATTACTAGTAACAAATTGGGTGAGTAAATTGATTTGTTCTTTTAAGTATGTGACAAAAGCACTATCAATCTTTAACAAGTAATGATACTTTGGATCAACTAATCAGTTGATTTGTAAACTATAACAACTGTTTTGGTAGTCAATTCCCACAATGTTAATTTTGATTGATTTTTCTTTAATGAAGTGATTTTCATAAAGGGGTGCAATTAAACTTTCTAATTTGGCGTTATTCACTTGCCCTAAGAAACACGCAAATTCCTTGGATTTTAAATAATCCATCACAGGTGCTGATTTAAACTTTGCTTCAATATCATTTTCACAGTGCATCAAGATATCATTTCAGTTATTAAAGCCTTTGATTAAGTATTCTTTACTAGTATCATGCGTTAAAGTTAATTTAAACTTAATCATTCCTACGTCTTCAAAATACTTTAATACTTCATATGATTTAAAGTAAGTTGCATCCGTTCCATTTGGTCAATTAATTTGCATAAAAGTGGGCAAACTAAAAATGGGACTAGATGTTTCTTGCACGTAATTAGAATCAGTTATCTTGAAGTTTTTAGCGGTCATTAAATTTAAAATCTTGGTTTCTAATTTAATTTGTTTCTTTTCATTATTTTTATCGTTAGCAAGTTCGTATCAAGGAACGTCATTGCCTAGGCAATAAAAAATTTTCTTTAATAAATTATTTTTCATGTTCTTGTTTGTATGTAATGGCAATTTTCATTAATTTGTTAAATAAATAAGCTAAATCACTTTTGGATGTATATGTAGCATCTAATTGGTCATGATTAATTGCAATTGCTAAATTATTTAGTCCTTTATCTTTGTATTTTAAACGATAATCACAAATGATTTGTTCCTTTGTTTTTAATTGGTCAAATAAACCAACTTTTTTTAAATATTTAATGACGTTAATTTGCTTATCAATTGACTTTTGCGTTTTTACTGCATTTAATAAATCAAGGTTATCCCACCGTTGCATTAAGTTAAAACTTTGTTTAGTTGCTAAATCACTTTCAAATGCTAGTACTGCTTCATCAGCTCGTAATAGTTTTAAAAAGTCGGAAATATCTTGCGGTTTTTTTAAATAAAAAATTCCGTAGTTAGTTCGTTGTAAGAATTTAAAACTGCATTTTAACCAATGCAATAATTTACTTAATGATTGTTTATAAGCAAAATTGTTTAACTTTAATTCTAAATGGTGAAATTTCGTGTTTAAATTACTAACACTACCCTTACTTAAAAATCAACCCACTAAAAATGCGTACCATTCATCTTTATTTTTTTTATTTAAAGTAAGTAAATTAGCAAAAAACGATTGGATAAAAATCCCTAATAAATTTTCCTTACTAAAACTTATATTAATTTGTTTGGGGGTTACTTTAATGTCTTTTAATTTAAATAATTGACTTAATAATTGGACAATGAAATTGTTAATTAAATTAAGTTTTAAATGAAAATTTAATTGGTCTAAATGCGGGGATTGAAAAAAATAACCAAATATGAGAAATTTTTGTTCATCTTGGTTATATTTTTTCATGATTAATTCGTATTTTACTTTTTTGGTGAAATTATCAGTTTCAGTTTTTGGCATTTTTATTAATGTAATCAATGGCTGCTAAGGCAGCAGTAGTACCATCACTAGTAGCTGTAGTTATTTGCCGGTAAGGATTGGTCGTAACATCACCTACGGCATAAAGACCAGGCACGCTAGTTTCTTTATGGTCATTAGTAATGATTTGTTTAGCATCATTAAGAATGGGGAAGTTAGTTAAAAATTCAGTGGCAGGATTAAATCCAATGAATGGGAATAAACATTCAACTTCCAAAATTTTTTCTTCGTTTGTATCAAGATTTTTGATTTTAAGACCCGTTAAATGTTTATCACCAATGTATTGCGTAATAACGTAAGGAGTGTAAATTTTAACGTTGGGTTTTGCTTTTAATTCACTTACCATAATGTGGTCAGCTCGAAATTCGTTGCGACGGTGAATTAAATATAATGTTTTTACCATCTTACATAAGTACAACGATTCTTGAATGGCACTATTACCACCCCCCACGACAGCAACATCTTTATTGGTATATAAACTGCCATCACAAACTGCACAGTAACTAATACCATGACCTTCAAATTCTTTTTCCTTAGCAAGTCCTAGTTTGCGTTCTTTCATGCCTGTAGCAGCAATTACCACTTTGCTAAAGTAAGTTTGCCCTTCTTTAGTGGTAAGACAAAATAAATTATTTTCTTCATCTTTCGTAATGCTTGTTACTCAACCATAAATGTATTGGGCTTTTACGTTATTCGCTTGGTTAAGCATGCTTAATGCTAGATCTGCTCCGTTGATTTGGTTAAACCCTGGGTAGTTTTCAATCTTGGAAGTAGTAGTAACTTTTCCACCTGGGGTATTACCTTCAATAAACCCAACTTTTAGTTCAGCTCTACCTCCATAAATGGCAGCTGTAAGTCCCCCTGGTCCTGAACCAATAATTAAGATATCAAAGAACTTATCTTTTTGACTTGGATCAACACTTTTTAACATAGTTATTTTTTTCCTTTGGATCAATTATTTATTTTTAATCAGCGTAATAGTACTTTAAACCCTTACTTCGATCATAAGCACTTAATTTATTAAGTAATGATTTACATTCAACTAATTTTTTATTAATTTCTTGGCCTTTGGTGTTTCAACTAGAAACACTACCATGTCCCGAATTGTTGCGAGCTTGATTAGCATGATGACGATTTAATTTTAGTTTTAATACCCAGTAGTTGTAGACAAATACGTATTCGAATTTTTGTAAGATAAATGATCAAACTTGGTATTTACGCATTTTTAACACGTAAGTATTAACAAAAACAAAACCAATTACTCCAAAGATAATAAAGCAGCACGCAGTAATATAGTCTTTGGTAAAACCAAACTTCATTAAACTATATCCATTGTCCCCATACGGGATGTTGAGTTTATCTACAAAGTCTAACCCGTACCGGTTTAACTCCATTGCACTACGTACAATTCCATACCCGATGAAATATCCACATGCTAATGAACCGCGTTTAATTCATCTAAATCTTTCTAGTAAGAAATATAATGCGGCTCATACCATGATGTCAGCAAATGATTCATATAAGAAGAATGGTTGGTAGAAGTTAGCAACTTCCACTAAGTTGACATAAGTTGCTTGTTGGGGAATGATAAACATATTATTAAAGACCCCTGGAATCATGTAAGCAAGGTAAGAAATATTTTGGGCAGTAGTAATGTCTCCAAATACTTCGTGGTTGGTAAAATTACCTCACCGACCAATGGCTTGTCCTAGCACAATTAATGGCACAATGGCATCGGCATAAATTCAAACGCTTGGTCGTCTAATTCCTTCAATGCCGTTATCATCAATAACTCTGACCGTGTATTTTGGTCTTCGTAAAATGAGTGGGAACCAAATTAATGCAATGATGACATCAAGGATAACTCCACCTAAAATTGCCAACCCAGCAATCCCACCTGCTCCATCACCACCAAAGAACTGGATGAAATTATGCAAGGCATTCCCGCCCGTAAACTTGGCATCGCCAATAACGTACGACCAGATTCTTGCTCCTAAAATTGCTCCCGGAATTGCCATGATTGCATACCAAAAGAATGGTTCGTATGAAACCCGGTAATAGAAATGCATTTTAAAGCATCCGATTATAATGGCAATTAAAAATCCTAATAAATAGGTTATTGCATACCAGTGAACATCTAAACTTCCAATGTAAAAGGCAGTTTGCACTGGGTCGGAGTGCACGCAACTTCCAGTTATATCAAAACTTATCATATGTAAATTTAAATAATATTTTATATTATAATTTTTGATATAAAAAATGAAGAAAAACAGCTATATTTTTTTAGGATGAATTGATGATCCAAAAAATGCTTTAACCGTGCAAAAATTAACCAAAATTTTTAATGAAAATGATTTGCACGAAAACCAAACTGATCCACAGTTTGCTTTTGTTTTAGGGGGCGATGGAACGTTTTTAAAAGCGTTTCATAAATATCATCAAATTGGTTTAAAACTAATTGGAATTAATTCGGGAACTTTAGGTTTTTATACGTTTGCAAATGCCAAAGAATTAACCAACAATCCAAATAAATTAAGTGTCATTTTTGATGACAAAAATTTTATTCATCCATACGTCATAAAAATGACACTTTATGATGAAAACAAAAGAATGATTAATGAATACTTTGCGTTAAATGACATTGTTGTGCAAACCATCTTTACCTTAAAAGCAAAAATTATGGTGAATGAAGTTAATAATGTTTTTTTAAATTATGAAGGAAGTGGCATTATTTTAAGTACTCCTAGTGGTTCTACAGCCATTAACATGTCCAATGACAGCGTGCTTTATTTTAGTTATATTGCTGCATTATGTCTTTCCTTTATCTTGCCCATTAACAACCATAAATATCATAACTTGCGTAATAACTTACTATTTGATGACAAGCAAACGTTGTATTTACAAGTAAGTAACAATGTTAGTTATCAAATTGCTTTTGATGGGGTGTTAGTACCCACTGAAGAATTAAGTAAAACCAAAGTTTTTAAATTTACTTTACAACCAAGTAATTGCTTCATTTTTTTACCAACTGATCCTAAAAGTTGTAAAGAACGAATTGATAAATTTATTAGTCAAAAATAGAAAGGATAGTCATGGATAAAGATAATAAAAAAGTAAGTACAAAAACTAAATTTTTAAACTTTATTACTTTTGGTAGTTTAAAAAGAAAAGCACTTAATCAAACTAATACACCAAGCCAAACATCCATACCAACCATTAACGTTGATCAATTTTATGATTTAGTTGGGGGCAAAAATAATGTGGTTGAATATAAATTATTAAGTGATAATTCCTTTAAATTAATTTTAAAGGATGTTAAGCAAGTGCACTTGGATGAACTAAAAAGTTTTTGTCAAGCCATTGGATCCATGCAATCCAATAATCAACTCACGTTGCTTACTAAACAAGCCAAAGGCATTTATACTTCATTAAAAGATGGAAGTACCAACTAGAAGAAAAAGAAGAATCCAGTTCAAATTCAAACAAAACATTTTGTTTGATGTATATGTTACTTATTTAGTTTTTATTTTAATCGGGTTTATTGGAACGATTATTTACTATGGTGTCACCAGGTATTTTAGTTATCTTACCGGGTGAATTTTTCCTGTTCCCTTTGTCATGCTGGGTTTATACTTGCAAGTAACATTACCAGATTGACTGCTAAGAAAAGCAAAAGAATACGGTGAGCACGCTACTAAACCCCGTGGGTTCATGGCCATTAGCACTGCTTTACACATTCTATCGTATGTGGTTTTTATCATTCCATTTTTGATTATGTGGGGTGTTAGTGTTGATTATGGAGTCTCATTATTAGCCGGAAACGGCTGATTCAATATTTATTGCTCAATTAGCAGTACTTTTTTGCTCTTAATTTTATTATTTATAGTAAAATTAACGCGTGAATATTTTATAAGGAAACATAAAAAGGATATTGGATTGTAATTTTTATAAATCCATAAGGAGAGATTGTGCATATTATACCGAGTGTGATGGCATCAACGGCCGTCAATCAAAATATCTCCGGGATGGCGAATGTAATTAATCAAAAAACCCTCGCAATGGGGACGCTTACCGGATGAGCACAGATCGGTGCTAAAAGTGTTTTTGATCAAAGTGTCATTCTTTCCATTCTAGTGACAGCACTAATTATGTTTATCATGATTCTTGTGTGTTATCTCAAGGTTAAGAAATTAAAACCTAACCAAGCACCACACGGAATTGTTTTATTGTTTGAATGATATTTCCAAGCAATCGAAACAATGACGATTGAAATGTTTGGTTCAATGAGTGACCAATACAAGAAATTAGCTCCATAT